>NZ_JAHZDL010000048.1:0-18824 GCF_019422385.1 Flavonifractor sp. | reverse complement strand
TTTGTCGGAGCCCGATGGCCGAGTATGTGATGAAGGACTTGGTGAAAAAGGCGGGACTGGAGGACCGGTTCCAGATCGCCTCGGAGGCCACCAGCCGGGAGGAGCTAGGCAATCCGGTCTACCCGCCAGCTCGGCGAAAGCTGGCGGAGCACGATATCGCCTGCGGCGGCCATGCCGCCCGGCAGCTCCGCAACCGCGACTACGAGGAGTACGACCTGCTCATTGGAATGGATCAGGCCAACCTCCGCAACATGTATCGCATCTGCGGCGGCGACTTCAACGACAAGATGCACCTCCTGATGGAATACGCCGGCCACCCGGATCAGGAGGTAGCCGCCCCCTGGTACACTAATGACTTCGACACCGCTTGGCGGGATGTACTGGCCGGTTGCCAAGGGCTGTTTCGAGAATTGACAGGGCACCTCAGCAATGATATCTTAGCATAGAGTAGCATTTGTTTCATATAGCAGTCAAGGAGAAGTGGTGGGAAAAGTATAAGCCAATCTAAGAAAACAACATTTATCACGGTTCAGGATGTGCCGGTAGCCATCATGAGTGTGGATCAGCGCGATTATATCAGCCTTACTGATATGACGAAGGCCCGCACCGATGCAATAAGGGCAGCAGACGTGATAAAAAACTGGCTTCGTGCCTGATCGACATTGGAATTTCTCGGGACTTGGGAGGTCATGTATGGTCAAGGTGCAAAAGAAACCTGCAGTTGTACATCTGACCTCGAGGTAAGGAAAAGGTCTGGAAATGCCGGACAGAAATCGATTGTAGAAAGAACAAAACCTTGCTATAATAAAAGTCATAATAATAGGATAGCATTCAAATAAACCAATACATAAGGAGACGAGGCCAAAGTGTATACCCCTATGACGCTTGGAGAATTGATGGAAGCTCAGGAGGGTGAAGGGATTCAGTTTAAGGAGGCAAAGAACCGTTTTGATTTTGGAGAAGCACTTCGTTGCTGCTGTGCGCTTTCAAACTGTGGCGGGGGAAAACTTGTCTTTGGTATTTCAGATAAACGCCCTAGACAAGTTGTGGGCAGCCAAGCATTTGAACAGCCCGAACGCACACGTAAGGGTTTGATCGATAAGCTGCACATTATGGTTGACTTTCAAGTTTATGAACACGAGGGTAAGCGTGTTTTAGTATTTGAGATAGCAGGTCGACCAGTTGGCCTGCCTGTGCAGGCTGATGGCGTTGCCTGGTGGTACGAAGGAGATAGTCTGATTCCTATGCCAGAAACCATTCGGCGACGTATTTATGCGGAGGCAGGGATCGATTTTTCTGGCACTATTTGCGTCGGGGCAACTCTTGATGATTTAGATCCGTCTGCTGTAGACGAGTTTCGTAACAAATGGGCTGAAAAGAGCGGTAACCGTCGGATAATGAGTCTTTCGCAAGAACAGCTTTTGCGAGACTGTGAAGCCGTTATTGATGAGGACAGAATTACATATGCGGCACTGGCGTTATTTGGTAAACGAACAGCGCTCGGAAAGTTTTTGCCACAAGCTGAAATCGTTTTTGAGTACCGCTCGTCAAATGCCTCTGGCCCAGCAAATCAGAGAGAGGAATTTCGGGTAGGATTTTTTTCTTGCTATAACCGTTTGTGGGAGCTTATTAATCTGCGTAACGATAAGCAACACTATCAGGAAGGTTTTTTTGTTTATGATATTCCAACATTTAACGAACGCGTTGTTCGTGAGGCGATCTTGAATGCAGTGAGTCACCGGAATTATCAAATGGGGGGGAGCGTGTTTATCCGGCAGTACCAAGATCGGCTTGTAGTAGAGAGTCCAGGAGGCTTTCCAAATGGAATTACGATTGAAAATATCCTGGACCGGCAATCGCCACGAAACCGCCGTATTGCTGAAATTTTAGCGCTTTGTGGTCTGGTTGAGCGCTCTGGTCAGGGTATGAACTTGATGTATGAGTGGAGCATTAAGGAGGCAAAACAACTGCCTGATTTCACAGGCACAGATCAAGATTTCGTAAAATTAACTCTAAACGGTATGGTGCTGGACGAAAAAATGTTATCGCTCATTAACCGCATAGGCGATGAGCGGATGGAGTCGTTGACCACTGGCGATTTTTTGGTAATTAACGCAATGTATCATGCAGAAAGCATTCCTCAGAATCTCAGGCAGAACTTAAAACGTTTGGAGAATCTGGGATTAGTAGAGCATATCGGCCGCAACAGATATGTTTTGGTGCGCAGCCTATATGCCGCAGTTGGAAAATCCGGTGTACATACGCGGATCGTTGGTTTGGATCGTGAAACAAACAAGGAACTGCTACTGAAGCACATCCGCGAAAGCGGCGAGTACGGAACGCCATTCAAGGAATTACAACAGGTGTTACCCGGGCAAAGCCGGAATCAGTTACAGGTTCTCATGCGTGAACTTCGGCAGGAAAATCGCGTATATTGTAAGGGAAAAAACCGCGGTGCAAAATGGTTTGCAAATGATTTTGGTTCGAGTACACATAATTAAATACGACTGGAATGCGACTTGGGTTTCATTTCGGTCGCATTCAAAAGCATTTCTTTTCATCCCCATTACAGTAGTTTGGTTTTAAATGCAAGTCTGAAAGCTGGTATCTATAGTGTTGCGATGTTCCATAAAAATAACCACACCGTCAGGTGTGGTTATTTTTATGGATACCGAGAGAGATTTTACATGCTCAGGCGAAATAAAGTTGCCCTGCGCCAAGGTTTTGGCCTTCGGCCAAAACGTTTGTACGGCGCAAAAGCGCCGCCAGCCAGAAGGCCGGTTGGGTGCACTTTCGGAACCGTTCGCAGGATCTGAAAATATCCAGATTGGAGTCCAATTTCAAAAATCCCTGAAAACTTCGGTTTTCGGGGATTTTTTGTTGCAAATAGTTGTTTTGCGGTGTGGCCCCAAATTTCTGCCCCACACCGCGACCCACACGCCGAAACGGCAGGAAAGGACAAACGAGTACCGGACGGGAAGATCTGACTTCCCGCCCGGTTTTTTGCTGCCTTTTACTCTCTTATATGACTTGACCCAGGATGCTGCCCATGGTCTGGGCGGCCTCGTCCTGCTTCTGCCGTGTGGCGTGGGTGTAGGTGCGCAGGGTAAAGCCAGCGTCGTAGTGCCCCAGCATGGAGGACACCGTTTTGACGTCCACACCGTTCTGGAGGGCTGTGGTGGCGAAGGTGTGTCGGAGATCATGGAACCTGATATCCTCCAGTCCGGCGTCCTTCAGGATCTTCTTATGTAGGTTGACGACTGAGTCCGGATGGTACATCTCCCCGGTAAGGGGTGAGGGGAACAGATAGGGGCTGTCCGGGTGCTTCTCATGTTCCTGGAGCAGTAGTTCCACCGCTGCCTGGGGGATGGACACCAGCCGGACGGAGTTCTCCGTCTTGGGCCGGGTCAGTTCCAGGGAGCCGTCCGGGTTGCGGACATACTGCCTGCTCACCGAGATCGTCCTGTTTTGGATGTCCACATCCTCCCACCGCAGGGCCACCAGTTCCCCCTTCCGCAGGCCGCTGGCTAACTCCAGATAGAACATGGGGAGGAGCCCTCGAGCCCTGGCGGCCTCCAGATAGGCGTGGATGTGCTCCGGCGGCAGGATTTTCATGTCCAGCTTCCGGGGCTTGGGCACGATGCAGTCCTCGCTGGGGTTCCGCTGGATCAGCCGCTCCTTTACGGCCCGGTCCAGGGCACAGTGGAGCATCAGGTGAACGCTGCGAACGGTGGTGGTGCTTAACCCCTTGTCCTGGTTCTTTCCGATGTGTATTCTGCCGTCCTCTAATAACTCTTTGTAGAGCTTCTGCAGGTGCCGGGTGGTCAGTTTCTTCAGCTTGACACTCCCGATGCGGGGAATAGTGTAGTGCTCAATGATCAGCTCGTAGCGGTTGGCTGTGGCGGTGCGGACGTTGGGCTTGGCGTAAAGCTCATACCAGGTCCGCAGCCAGGTGGCCACGGTGCAGGCCTAAAAGCGGGTTACATCGATGCCCTTGACCTCCTCCAGTGCCGCCTTGAGCTTCTCCTTGACCTCCGCCTGGGTTTTGCCCAACACATTTCGGATGATCCGCTTCCCGGTCTTGGAGTCATAGCCAGCGGTATATCGCCCCTCCCACCGGCTGTCCTTCCGCTTGCGGATATTCCCTTCGCCGCTGGCCCGTTTCTTTGCCATGGTGATCGCCTTCTTTGCTATGAGCTGGATGTGATGATTTTCTCTGCCGCAGAGGTGGATACAAACTTTGATGTCAATGTCCTGACAGCGTCTAACGGGGTAATTATAGGAGCTTTGGGAGGACATCCGGACACAGCGGCAGGTGCCAAGCTGGCGGTAGATGAACGCCAAGCTGAAAAAGCTGTACACCGGTGCCATGAAGGACCACACTATGTACGTCATCCCCTATCTGGAAATCAAGCGGAAACATGGGGTGAGAAGCAATTTGACTGCGGCGTGTCTCGCGCAGGTTTCTCTCCCATAGGACGTTCCGTTTTGTTCCGCATCACAGGAAGGGTTTGTAGAGCAGTATGCAATCTGCTATAATACAAGCAGTCAAATCGGAGCGGGTTCCTCTGCCCCTCCGGAAAGGGGCGTACAATATGGCGGGAGCCACCTTATATACGGTGATTGTCGCGGACGACGAGGACGAACTGCGGGAGGCAGTCTGCACCATGATTCCATGGGAGGAACTGGGCTTCCGCCTGGCGGGCAGTGCCGGCAATGGGCTGGACGCCCTCCAGCTGGTGGAAAAATACGAGCCGGATCTGCTGCTCACCGACATCCGGATGCCCTTTATCTCGGGCATTGAGCTGGCCAGACAGGTGCGGGAGGTGCGCCCGGCCACCAACATCGCCTTCCTGAGCGGCTATGATGACTTCGCTTACGCCCAGCAGGCCATCCAGTACAACATCATCAGCTACATGCTCAAGCCCCTGACCATCGAGGGCCTGGGAAAGGAGCTGCGCGCCATCCGCCAGAAGATCGATGCCCAGTACGCCCTGTTCCGCAAGTCCGGCCCGGTGGGGGGCGAGCAGAAGGTGCGCGCCGCCGAGGTGATGCCCCTGGTGCTGGACGGCTATGCCGAGCCGGAGCCGGAGGCCCAGCTGGAGGCCTATGCCAGAGAGGTGGGGCTGCTGCGGGATGTGGAGGACAGGCCGTGCTATACCGTAATGGTGTCCACCCTTCTCAGCAGGGAGGGCGCCAACCGCACCACCCCCTCCTTCGCGGCCTCCATTGACCGGCTGGCCGCCAAGTACCTGCGCAGCGTCAGCTTCTTTTCCGGCGGCAAGGTGGTGACGGTGCTGCTGGGCAATCCCTCGGATTTTGAGGAGTATCTGCACATCCTGGCCGACGAGCTTCCCCAGATGGCCCGGCGGGCCCTGGACGGTCGGTGCCGCATGGGAATCAGCCGGATGGTGCGCTCCCTGGCCAGCCTCCACGGGGCCTACCGGGAGGCGGTGGAGGCCCTCCGCCAGGGCGAGCACAGCGGGGAGGGCGCCCAGTTTATCCGGGATCTCTCCCCCGCTGTCCAGGGGGGAGAGCTGCTGTGCCAGCGGGCGCTGGAGCTGCTGGACCAGCGGTACATGGACGCAGACCTTTCCCTGGTGTCCCTGAGCGGGATGCTGGACGTGAGCCCCAACCACCTGAGCGCCTGCATCAAGAAATACGCCGGCGACACCTTTATCAATATCCTGATTCGCCGGCGGATGGAGGCGGGCCGGGAGCTGGTGACCGGCACCGAGCTGAAGCTTCAGGAGATCTCCCGCCGTTGCGGATATACCGACCAGCACTATTTCAGCTACTGCTTCAAAAAATACTGCGGCGAGTCCCCCAACGCCATGCGCCGCCGGCTGAGCGCGGAAAGGACGGGTGAGGGCGCTTGAAGCGGAGATACCGGGGTCTGCCTACCACCACCATCCTGGTGACTGTGGTGGTGAGTGTGGTGGCCATCATCCTGTGCTGCTGCATCCTGCTGTTTCTCAACCGCTACCGCGGCGCCATGGTGCAGAGCGCCCGCACCAGCACTGCCCAGGCGGTGTCCCAGGTGTCCAACACCGTGGGCAGCTATCTCCAGGGTATGGAGCAGGCCATGGACCGGGTGGAGCAGGCCATGGCGGAGGCGCCGGACGACCGGGACAGGCTGCTCTCCGCCTTTCTCCTCTTCCGCCCCGACGTGGTGGCCATCACCAGCTATTCGGAGACCGGGGAGCTGACGGACTGCTGGGCCCTGGAGCGGGAGCCCCGGGATGACATCCTCCAGAACCTCTCTTTTGACCCGGTGCGAGCCATGGCCAGCAACGGAGCCTATCTGACGGCGCCCCATGTGGAGAGCATCTTCGAGAGCTACTATCCATGGGTGGTCACCATGACCGCCCCGCTGGAGACCGGGCGGGATGCCGCCTGGGTCTCCCTGGATCTCAGCTTTTCCAGCATCTCCAGCTACATCAACGATGTGGGCATCGGCCAGCGGGGCTACTGCTTCCTGATGGGCGGGGACGGTACCATCGTCTACCACCCCCAGCAGCGCCTGCTCTACGCGGGGCTGAAGTCGGAGGACACCTCCGGCCTGGCGGCCCTGGCCGACGGCACCTACGCCGACGACACGGTGATCTACTCCCTGTCCAGCGTGCAGGGGGGCGCGTGGCGGGTGGTGGGTGTCAGCTATGTGGACGAGCTGGTCAACCAGAATATGCGGGCCATGCTCCGGCTCTCCGTGGCCATGGCGGCGGTGATCCTGGCGGCGGCCCTGCTGACCAGCTGGCTCCTCTCCCGGCTGCTGGGCCGCCCCCTGCGGGGACTGGCCGCCGCCATGGAGCGGTTCGAGCGGGATGCCGACCGCTTCGCCTACCGCCCGGTGGGGGGCACCCGGGAGGTGCGGGAGCTGTCCAACTCCTTCGGCCACATGGTGGTGCGCATCCAGCGGCTCATGTCCACCGTGCGGGAGGAGGAGGTCAACCTGCGCAAGACGGAGCTGAAGGCGCTTCAGGCCCAGATCAATCCCCACTTCCTCTATAACACGCTGGACTCCATCGCCTGGATGTGCGAGCAGGGCCGCAGCGCCGAGGCGGTCAGCATGGTGCACGCCCTGGCCCGGCTGTTCCGCATCAGCATCAGCAAGGGCCACGAGCTCATCCCCATAGCCAAGGAGATTGAGCACGCCGAGAGCTACCTCCAGATCCAGAAGTACCGCTACAAAAACCGCTTTACCTATGAGTTCCGGGTGGAGCCGGACTGCCTGGACTACTACTGCAACAAGATCACCCTCCAGCCCATTCTGGAGAACGCCATCAACCACGGGCTGGAGCTGATGGTGGACGAGGGGCACATCACCGTGGAGATCTGCCAGGAGGGGGACGCCATCCTCTTCCGGGTGGAGGACAACGGGGTGGGGATGAGCCAGGAGCAGGTGAACGCCATCCTGACCCGCGCCCCCGGGGAGAACGCGGGCATCGGCATCCGGAACGTGGATGAGCGGCTGAAGATCTACTTCGGCAGCCAGTACGGGCTGCATATCACCAGCGAGCCGGACGTGGGTACCTGTGTGGAGATCCGGATGCCCAAGGTAAGGGGGGACGAGCATGGGCAGAACTGAACGGGCCGCCGTGGGCCTTGCGGCGGGGCTGCTGCTCCTGAGCGCCTGCGGGGCAAACACGCCGCCGGCCCCCCTCCACTCGGTGACGCTGGTGGCCAAATCCACCCAGACGGAGTTCTGGCTGTCCGTCTTTGCCGGGGCGGAGGCCGCCGCCGCCGAGTACAACCTGGAGCTCACCACCGTGGGGCCGGAGACGGAGGAGGACTACGAGACGCAGAATGAGATGATCGCCCGGGCGGTGGAGGCGGGGACGGAGGCCCTGGTCTTTTCCGCCATCGACTTTGAAAAGAACGCCCCCGCCGTGGATGCCGCCGCCCAGGCAGGCGTCCGCATCGTGTCCATCGACAGCGGTGTGGACTCCAGCCAGGTGAGCACCTATATCGGCACCGACAACTACGCCGCCGGACAGATGGCAGCCCAGGCGGCCCTGGAGCAGGTGGAGGGCCCCCTGTCCGTGGGGCTGGTCAACTACGACGAGGGCACCGCCAACGGCCAGGAGCGGGAGCGGGGCGTGCTGGACGCCCTGGCCCGGTGCGGCCGGGCCAGCGTGGCCGCCGAGATCACCACCCTGGTGGACGCCGAGCAGGCCCGGGAGGACACCGCCGCCCTGCTGGCCGGGCACCCGGACATCAACGTCCTGGTGGCCTTCAACGAGCCCACCAGCGTTGGGGCCGCCCAGGCGGTGGAGGAGCTGGGGCTGGAGGAGCAGGTGTTCCTGGTGGGGTTTGACTCCAATGTGGCCACCATCGAGGGCCTCCAGACCGGGAGCGTGGACGCCCTCGTGGTTCAGAACCCCTATGCCATGGGCTATCTGGGGGTGGAGAGCGCCTACCGGCTCCTCACCGGGCAGGCGGAGGAGCTGGCCCCCATGGTGGACACCTCCACCCAGATCGTTTATCGGAGCAACCTGTTTTCTTTGGACAGCCAAAAGGCGCTCTTCGCCTTCGGATAGTCCTATTGTTGGTCATTATGCCAGATATTTTGTGCAATTTTTTGATAAATCATACAAGTTGAATGAAAATTTGCCCGTGGTTCCGTGTTTTTTCCCCTTGTTTTTTGGTTAGCAGTGCCTTAAGATAAAAATGTAGCGTGCAGGGAACAAAGGAACCCTGCGGAACTTTGGGAAAAGGAGAATTGTCATGAAAAAGATTCTTGCACTGTCTCTGGCTGCTGCCATGACGCTGGGCCTGGCCGCCTGCGGCGGCGGCACCACCACCGCCGAGAGCAGCACCCCGCCCGCCGGCGAGACCACCCCTGCCACCGGCGCCCCCTCCGCCGAGGTCACCAACGCCCAGAAGCCCCTGGTGTGGTTCAACCGCCAGCCCTCCAACAGCACCACCGGCGAGCTGGACATGGCCGCTCTGAGCTTCAACGAGGACACCTACTACGTGGGCTTCGACGCCAACCAGGGCGCCGAGCTGCAGGGCCAGATGGTCCTGGAGTACATCCAGAACAACATTGACGGCCTGGACCGCAACGGCGACGGCATCATCGGCTACGTGCTGGCCGTGGGCGACATCGGCCACAACGACTCCATCGCCCGTACCCGCGGCGTGCGCTCCGCTCTGGGCACCGCCGTGGAAGTGGACGGCAACGTGGACTCCACCCCCGTGGGCACCAACCTGGACGGCACCTCCACCTACGTGCAGGACGGCTCCATCGACGTGGGCGGCACCACCTATACCATCCGTGAGCTGGCCTCTCAGGAGATGAAGAACTCTGCCGGCGCCACCTGGGACGCCGCCACCGCCGGCAACGCCATCAACACCTGGTCCGCCTCCTTCGGCGATCAGATCGACATTGTGGTCTCCAACAACGACGGCATGGGCATGGCCATGTTCAACGCCTGGTCCCAGGCCAACAGCGTCCCCACCTTCGGCTATGACGCCAACGCCGACGCGGTGGCCGCCATTGCCAACGGCTACGGCGGAACCATCAGCCAGCACGCCGATGTGCAGGCCTACCTGACCCTGCGGGTGCTGCGCAACGCCCTGGACGGCGTGGACGTGGACACCGGCATCGGCACCGAGGACGACGCGGGCAACGTGCTCGGCGACGACGTGTACTACTATGACGAGGCCAGCCGCTCCTACTACGCTCTGAACGTGGCCGTCACCGAGGACAACTACCAGGACTTCCTGGACTCCACCGTGGTGTACGCCCCCGTGTCCAACCAGCTGGACGCCTCCGCCCACCCCGAGAAGAAGGTGTGGCTGAACATCTACAACGCCGCGGATAACTTCCTGTCCGCCACCTATCAGCCCCTGCTGCAGAACTACGACGATCTGCTGAACCTGAACGTGGAGTACATCGGCGGCGACGGCCAGACCGAGGGCAACATCACCAACCGCCTGACCAACCTGGACAGCTATGACGCCTTTGCCATCAATATGGTGAAGACCGATAACGCCGCTTCCTACACCACCATTCTCAGCCAGTAATGGCTCTGGGAAACGAGGCGGGACGCCTCACAACTGTGACATGACAGACCGCCGTTAGGGAGAAGGATCTCTTCCCGGGGGAGCACGGCGCTCCCCTGGGAAGAGACTCTCCCTAATGGTGTATCTGAAAAGCCCCGGCCTCCGCCCCGGCTTTTCAGATGCACCATGGCGGCGGGCTGCAAAAATTCCCGGCAGAATCAGGGGTTTCGCTGAAACTGCTAAAGGAGCATCAAACATGGCAGACGCGAAAGACGATATTGTCCTGTCGATCCGCGGCATGTGCAAGTCCTTCGGGCGCAACCGGGTGCTTGACCACATTAACCTGGACGTGAAGCGCGGAACTGTTATGGGACTTATGGGTGAGAACGGCGCCGGCAAGTCCACCATGATGAAGTGCCTGTTCGGTACTTATCAGAAGGACGAGGGAAAGGTATTCCTGAACGGCAAGGAGATCAGCTTCTCGGGGCCCAAGGACGCCCTGGAGAACGGGATCGCCATGGTCCACCAAGAGCTGAACCAGTGCCTGGAGCGCAATGTCACCGACAACCTGTTCCTGGGCCGCTACCCCACCAACTCCGCTGGCGTGGTGGACGAAGGGAGCATGAAGAAGAAGGCAGCCGAGCTTTTCCGCAAGCTGGGCATGACGGTGAACCTGTCCCAGCCCATGCGGAATATGTCGGTCTCCCAGCGGCAGATGTGTGAGATAGCCAAGGCCATCTCCTATGACGCCAAGGTCATTGTCCTGGACGAGCCCACTTCCTCCCTCACCGTGCAGGAGGTGGCCAAGCTCTTTGAGATGATGCGCATGCTGAAAGAGCAGGGCATTGCCCTTATCTACATCTCCCACAAGATGGACGAGATCTTTGAGATCTGCGACGAGATCTCGGTGCTCCGGGACGGCAACCTGGTCATGACCAAGGCCGCCCGGGACACCAATATGAACGAGCTGATCGCCGCCATGGTGGGCCGTTCTCTGGAGAGCCGCTTCCCGCCGGTGGACAACACCCCCGGTGACACCATCCTGTCCATCCAGCATTTGTCCACCAAGTACGCCCCTCATCTCCAGGACATCACCTTCGACGTGAGGGAGGGCGAGATTTTCGGCCTGTACGGCCTGGTGGGCGCCGGACGCACCGAGCTTTTGGAAACCATCTTCGGCGTGCGCACCCGTGCGGCGGGACGGGTCTATTTCAAAAACCGCCTGATGAATTTCGACAATGCCAAACAGGCCATTGAGCACGGATTTGCCCTTATTACAGAGGAGCGCAAGGCCAACGGTCTGTTCCTCAAGTGCGACCTCACCTTCAACACCACCATCGCCAACCTGGATCAGTACAAGGTGGGGATGGCCCTGTCCACCCCCAAGATGGTGAAGGCCACCAACAAGGAGATCAAGACCATGCACACCAAGTGCATGGGCCCCGACGACATGATCACCAGCCTGTCCGGCGGCAACCAGCAGAAGGTGATCTTCGGTAAGTGGCTGGAGCGGACTCCCCAGGTATTCATGATGGACGAACCCACCCGCGGCATTGACGTAGGCGCCAAATATGAGATTTACGAGTTGATCATTCAGATGGCCAAGCAGGGCAAGACCGTTATCGTGGTCTCCTCGGAAATGCCCGAGATTCTCGGCATTACCAACCGCATTGGCGTGATGTCCAACGGCCGCCTGTCCGGCATCGTAAACACCAGGGAGACCAACCAGGAAGAGCTGTTGCGCCTGAGCGCGAAATACCTATGAGAGGTGAGATCGCATGGTAGCGGATAATACAAAGATCCTGACCGCGGAGCAGGAAGAGCAGCTCCGCGCGCCCATTGATGAATTTGTGGGCGGCATCCAGCAGAAAATTGACGCCCTCCGAGCCGACGGAACCGATAAGGTGCTGGAGTACCAGAGCGCCCTGGAGGATCTGAAGCGGGACCGCATCTATACCGCCGAGGAGAAGGCCCAAAAGCGGGCGGAGTATGCCAAGGCACTGGAGAAGGCCAAGGCGGTGGAGGCCCAGAACAAGGCCCAGATTTCCCAGCTTATCAGCCAGGCTGAGGCCTATCTGAAGGAGCACTACGACAAGGACTATTACCAGGCAGTGGAGGCCAGCGCCAAGGTGGAGGCCGCCGCCGCTCAGGAGCGGTACCAGAAATCGGTGGCCCAGCTGAACAAGGAGCACCAGGAAACCCTGGCCAAGCTCACCGACCAGGGGGAGATCAAGGACGAAAAATACGTCCAGAAAAACCGCCTGTTCGACGCCAAGATGAAGCTGGCCCAGGACATCCAGGAGACCAAGGACCGCCGGCACGCGGCTTTCGACCACAAGTACCATCTCATCGATATGCTGCGCATGTCCAAGTTTACCTTCGGCGAGACCATGGCACAGCGGGTGGAGAACTACAAGTACACCTTCAACCGCCGGGACTTCCTGCTGCGCAACGGCCTGTACATCGCCATCATCGTCATCTTCGCCGCCCTGTGCGTCATCACCCCCGTGGTGAAGGGCACTCCGTTGCTGACAGCCAGCAACATCCTGAACATCCTGTCCCAGGCCTCTCCCCGTATGTTCCTGGCGCTGGGCGTGGCCGGGCTGATTCTGTTGGCCGGTACGGATTTGTCCATCGGCCGCATGGTGGGTATGGGCATGACGGCGGCCACCATCGTCATGCACAACGGTCCCAATACCGGCGGTGTGTTCGGACATGTGTTTGATTTCTCCGGACTGCCTGTACTGGTGCGGGTGTTCCTGGCCCTGGTGGTATGTGTTGTGCTGTGCACGGTGTTTACCACCATCGCTGGCTTCTTCACCGCCAAGTTCAAAATGCACCCCTTCATCTCCACCATGGCCACCATGCTGGTGATCTTCGGCCTGGTGACCTATTCCACCAAGGGCACCTCCTTCGGCGCCATTGACAGCACCATCCCCAATATGATCATTCCCCGCATCAAGGTGCTTGGAAACTTCCCCACCATCATCCTGTGGGCGGTGGCCGCAGTGATCGTGGTGTGGTTCATCTGGAACAAGACCACCTTCGGCAAGAATCTCTACGCCGTGGGCGGAAACCCTGAGGCGGCCTCCGTCTCCGGCATCTCTGTGTTCTGGGTCACCGTGGGCGCTTTCGTCATGGCCGGCGTGCTGTATGGCTTCGGTTCCTGGCTGGAGTGCATCCGCATGATGGGTTCCGGCTCCGCGGCTTATGGCCAGGGCTGGGAGATGGACGCCATCGCGGCCTGTGTAGTGGGCGGCGTCTCCTTCACTGGCGGTATCGGCAAGATCTCCGGCTGTGTGGTGGGCGTGTTCATCTTTACCGCCCTGACCTACTCCCTCACGGTTCTGGGCATTGACGCCAATCTGCAGTTCGTGTTCTCCGGCATCATCATTCTAGTGGCCGTGATGCTGGACTGCCTGAAGTACGTCCAGAAGAAGTAATTTTCTCCATACCGATCCCAAAAGCCGCTGTAGAGCAGACATGGGCATCCGCCTGCTTTGCAGCGGCTTCCTTTGAGAAACCTGCCGCCCTCCGCGGCGGCACGACCAAAAAGTATGCCCGGCTGTCCGCCGGCGCAAAAAGGAGAGCGAGTTCTATGCAGGAACTGGGCGCTGTACGAAAAGCGCTGGGGGCCGGGGAGCTGGACGCGGCCCTGGCCCGCCTGATGTGCGGGGATCCCGCGCCCGGCCGGCAGCGGGTATCCCGGCTGCTGGACGGCTTCCGCCAGACCTTTGGCGCGGGGGAGGACACCCCCGTCACAATCTGCTCCGCCCCGGGCCGGACGGAGATCTGCGGCAACCACACCGACCACCAGCACGGACGGGTGCTGGCCGCGGCGGTAAATCTGGACTTTCTGGCCTGCGCCGCCCCCAACGGCACCGACACCATCCGCTTCCAGTCCGAGGGCTGGCCCCTGGTGGAGGTGAAACTGGACACTCTGGAGCCCCTGGAGGGGGAGAAGGAGTCCACCGCCGCCCTGGTGCGGGGCATGGCGGCCCAGGCCATCCGGAGGGGCTATCCGGTGTCCGGCTTTGATGCCTACGCCATGTCCGACGTGCTGCCCGGCTCCGGCCTGTCCTCCTCGGCGGCCTGCGAGGTGCTGCTGGGCGTCATCGAGAACCACCTGTTCTGCCGGGAGGAGCTGACCGCCGTAGAGCTCGCCCAGATGGGCCAGAAGGCGGAGAACGGCTACTTCGGGAAACAGAGCGGCCTGATGGATCAGACCGCCTCCTCGGTGGGGGGCGCGGTGGCCATCGACTTTGCCGATCCGGCGGAGCCTGTGGTGCGCTCCGTGTCGGTGGATCTGAACGCCCTGGGCTATGCCCTGTGCATTGTGGACTCGGGGGCCAGCCACGCCTCCCTCACCGGCGAGTATGACTCCATCCCCCAGGAGATGAGGGCGGCGGCCGCCTTCTTCGGCAAGACCGTGCTGCGGGAGGTGGACGAGGCCCAGGTGCTGGCCAACCTGCCCGCCCTGCGCAAAGCCGCGGGGGATCGGGCGGTGCTCCGTACCCTCCACTTCTACGCGGACGACCGGCGGGTGCAGGGGGAGGCCGACGCCCTGGAGCGGGGGGACATGGACGCGTTCCTCGCCCTGGTCAATGCGTCCGGCCGCTCCTCCTGGGAGCAGCTCCAGGACATCACCCCCACCGGCGCGGTGGGAGAGCAGGCCATGGCCGTGGCCCTGACCATGGCGGAGCGGGCCCTGGAGGGCCGGGGCGCCTGCCGGATCCACGGCGGCGGCTTTGCCGGCACCCTGCAGGCGTTCGTCCCCCTGGATCACCTGGAGACTTTCCGGGCCCGGATGGAGGAGGCCCTGGGGGCGGGCTGCTGCCACGTGCTGTCCATCCGGCCGGTGGGCGGCACTGTACTCCTGCCGTAATCCCATTTGATACGCAACTGGAAAGGAGCTATGCAATATGGCGATTCTTGTTTTGGGCGGGGCCGGGTATATCGGCTCCCACACGGTATACGAGCTCATCGACGCGGGCCGGGATGTGGTGGTGGCCGACAACCTCCAGACCGGCTTCCGGGCCGCCGTCCACCCCAAGGCCCGGTTCTATCAACTGGACATCCGGGACAAGGGGGCCCTGGACACCCTGTTCCAGGCGGAGGACATCGAGGGCGTGATCCACTTCGCCGCCTCCTCCCAGGTGGGGGAGTCCATGTCCGATCCGCTGAAGTACTATGACAACAACCTCCACGGCACCATGGTGCTTCTGAAATCCATGGTGGAGCACGGGGTGGATAAGATCGTCTTCTCCTCCACCGCCGCCACCTACGGCGAGCCGGAGCGGGTGCCCATTCTGGAGACCGACCGCACCCAGCCCACCAACTGCTACGGCGAGACCAAGCTGTCCATGGAGCACATGATGAGCTGGGTGTCCCGGGCCCACGGGCTGAAATACGTGGCCCTGCGGTACTTCAACGCCTGCGGCGCCCACCCCTCCGGCACCATCGGCGAGGCCCACGACCCCGAGACCCACCTGATCCCCATCATCCTCCAGGTGCCCAACGGCCAGCGGGAGGCGGTGAGCGTCTTCGGCGATGACTACCCCACCGCCGACGGCACCTGTATCCGGGACTATATCCACGTCACCGACCTGGCCCAGGCCCACATCCTGGCCCTGGACTACCTGCTGAAGGGCGGGGAGAACAACGTGTTCAACTTGGGCAACGGGGTGGGCTTCTCCGTCAAGGAGGTCATCGACGTGGCCCGGGAAGTCACCGGCCACCCCATCCCCGCCGTGATCTCCCCCCGCCGGGCGGGCGACCCGGCCCAGCTCATCGCCTCCTCCCAGAAGGCCATCGACGTGCTGGGGTGGCAGCCCCGGTACAACGATCTGAACACCATCATCGCCACCGCCTGGGCCTGGCACAGGAGCCACCCCCACGGCTTTGAGGAGGGCTGACCATGGAGCGCAGCGAGGCCATCCGGGCGCTGGTGCGCTATGCCCTGGACAGGGGACTGATCCAGCCGTCGGAGGAGATGTGGGCGGTGAACGCCCTGCTGGAGGCCCTGTCCCTGGACAGCTATACCCCGCCGGAGGGAGAGCCGACGGCAGAGGAGGACCTGCCCGCCATCCTGGATGCGCTGGTGGACGACGCCTACGCCCGGGGCGTGCTGGCGGAGAACTCCATCGTCTACCGGGATCTGTTTGACACCAAGCTCATGGGGGTTCTCACCCCCCGGCCCGCCCAGGTGATCGAAAAATTCCAGGCACTTTATGCCCGGAGCCCCCGGGCGGCCACCGACTGGTACTATCAGTTCAGCCAGGACACCAACTATATCCGCCGGGACCGCATCGCCAGGGATGTGCAGTGGAAGGCCCCCACCCAGTACGGGGAGCTGGACATCACCATCAACCTGTCCAAGCCGGAGAAGGATCCCAAGGCCATCGCGGCGGCCCGCAACCTGCCCGCCTCCGCCTATCCCCGGTGCCAGCTGTGCGCCGAGAACGAGGGCTACGCCGGCCGGGTCAACCACCCCGCCCGGCAGAACCACCGCATCGTGCCCATCACCATCAACGGCTCCCCGTGGTACCTCCAGTACTCCCCCTATGTGTACTACAACGAGCACTGCATCTGCCTGAACAAGGTGCACACCCCCATGAAGATCGACCGGGCCTGCTTTGCCAAGCTGCTGGACTTCGTGGGGCAGTTCCCCCACTACTTCGTGGGCTCCAACGCCGATCTGCCCATCGTGGGCGGCTCCATCCTGGCCCACGACCACTTCCAGGGCGGCCGGTACACCTTTGCCATGGAGAGGGCCCCGGTGGAGACCCCCTTCGCCTTCCCCGGCTTTGAGGACGTGCGGGCCGGCATCGTCAAGTGGCCCATGTCGGTGGTGCGCCTCACCGCCGCCGACCCGGCCCGGCTCATCGACCTGGCGGACAGGATCCTCACCTCCTGGCGGGGCTACACCGACGAGAGCGCCACGATCCTGGCCGAGACGGACGGGGAGCCCCACAACACCATCACCCCCATCGCCCGGCGGCGGGGGACGGACTACGAGCTGGATCTGGTGCTGCGCAACAACCTGACCACCGAGGAGCACCCCCTGGGCCTCTACCACCCCCACGCGGAGCTCCACCATATCAAGAAGGAGAACATCGGCCTCATCGAGGTGATGGGCCTGGCCGTCCTCCCCGCCCGCCTCAAAACGGAGCTGGCGGCGGTGGCGGACAAGCTGGTGAAGGGGGAGGATCTCCGGGCCGACCCCCTGACCGAGGCCCACGCCGACTGGGCGGAGGGGTTTGCCCCCAGCTATACCATCACGGCGGACAACGCCCTGGATATCGTGTACAAGGAGACCGGCCTGGTGTTCGCCAAAGTGCTGGAGCACGCCGGCGTGTACGCCCGCACGCCCGAGGGGCAGGACGCATTCCTCCGCTTCTTAAGGCAGGTGTAGGCCATGACGGAAGTGACGAAAGCATCCTTCGGGGCCACACCGGACGGGCGCCTGGTGGACGTCTGGACGCTCCGGGCGGGGGGCTATGCCGCCCAGGTGCTCACCTACGGCGGCATCCTCCGTTCCCTCACCGTCCCCGCCCCCGGCGGCAGCCGGGACATCGTCCTGGGCTGTGAGACCCTGGAGGACTATGAGAAGCAGGACAAGTACCTGGGGGCCCTGGTGGGCCGGGTGGCCAACCGCATCGGCGGGGCCGCCTTTGAGCTGAACGGAAAGTCCTATCCCCTGGCCGCCAACAGCGGGCCCAACTGCCTCCACGGCGGCGTCCGGGGCTTCAACCAGGCGGTATGGCAGGCCCGGGAGGTGGACGGCTCCCTGGTGCTCACCCACGTGAGCCCGGACGGGGACGAGGGCTTCCCCGGTGCCCTGGAGGTGCGGGTGACCTACTCCCTCACCGCCGACGGTGTGCTGAGGCTGGACTACTGGGCCAAAAGCGACGCCGACACCCTGTGCAATCTCACCAACCACAGCTACTTCAACCTGCTGGGCCATGACGCCGGCACCCTGGTGGGCCAGCAGGTGGAGATCTTCGCCGACGCCATCACTCAGACCGATGAAAACAGCACCCCCACCGGCGCTCTGCTGCCGGTGGAGGGCACCCCCTTTGACCTGCGCAGGCCCCGGGATTTCCTGGAGGGCCTGGCCATGGATCACCCCCAGCTGGCCCTGGGCAACGGCTACGACCACAACTTTGCCCTCCACACCGCCCCCGTCTCCCCCCTGTCCCTGGCGGCCCGGGTGTCCGGCGGCGGGCTGGTGCTGGAGTGCCTTACCACCCAGCCCGGCCTCCAGCTCTACACCGCCAACTACCTGGACGGCACCCCCGGCAAGGGCGGGGCCTCCTATGGCCCCCGGTCGGCCTTCTGTCTGGAGACCCAGAGCTGGCCCGACGCGATTCACCACGCCAGCTTCCCCTCCCCGGTGCTCCGGGCGGGGGAGCTCTACCGCCACACCACCGTCTACCGGGTGAGTATGTGCCCGCCCCTGCCGTAGGCGGTGACGATGTCCTGGCTGGCCGCCCAGCGGATGCCATCTGTGTACGCAGGCAGTGTCCTGGGGAGAATTGCTGCTGTACCTGGTCCGGTTCGGAGGCCTGCCTGCGGGTTATAAGAACATTCAAGCGGCCCCAGAGGGCCGGATACGGGGGCACAGGAGTCCGTGCGGTCAGAGTTCCAGTTTTTCCCGCTGCAAGGGGACACAGGCTTAGGGCTTGTTTGAAACATGTCAACATGCCCAATCGGCGGATCTTTTGTCCCCTGGACGGCACAATTTTTCCTTGAAATCCGCCAGGATTCCTGCGAAAAAATTGCTTGCCAGCGGCCCCAAATCCCTCGCCGCTGGG
>NZ_JAHZDL010000047.1:0-19190 GCF_019422385.1 Flavonifractor sp. | reverse complement strand
CTGGAGTCCAGCACGGAGGTGAGCAGGGCGGCCATGTACTCCCGGGTGTAGTGGCACTTGAACCAGGCCGTCTGGTTCGCCACGATGGCGTAGGCCACGGCGTGGGCCTTGTTGAAGGCGTACTGGGCGAAGTCCTCAATCTCGTCGTAGATGTCCTGGGCGGTCTGCTCCGGGATGCCGTTGGGCACACAGCCGGCGATGCCCCGCTCGGGATCCCCATAGATAAAGGATTGCCGTTCTTTCTCGATCTGAGCCTTCTTTTTCTTGGAGATGGCCCGGCGCACCATGTCCGCCTGTCCCATGGTGTACCCCGCCAGCTTGCGGAAGATCTCGATGACCTGCTCCTGGTAGACGATGCAGCCGTAGGTGACGGACAGGATGGGCTCCAGCAGGGGGTGCTTGTAGCGCACCTTGTCCGGATTGTGCTTGCAGGCGATGAACCGGGGGATGGAGTCCATGGGGCCGGGGCGGTAGAGGGCGATGATGGCGGTGATGTCCTCGATATTCTGGGGCTTGAGGCCCACGCACACGCCGGTCATGCCCGCCGACTCCATCTGGAACACGCCGGAGGTCTTGCCGTCGGAGAGCATCTGGAACACCTCGGGGTCGTCATCCGGCACATCCGCCAGGGTGAAGCCGGGGCGGCTCTTCTGCACCAGCTTCACGGTGTCGTCCAGGATGGTCAGGTTGCGCAGGCCCAGGAAGTCCATCTTCAGCAGGCCCAACTCCTCCAGGGTGGTCATGACGTACTGGGTGACCACCGACTCGTCGTTCTTGGCCAGGGGCACGTAGTCCACCACCGGCCTGCGGGTGATCACCACGCCGGCGGCATGGGTGGAGGCATGGCGGGGCATGCCCTCGATGGCCTTGGCGGTGTCGATGAGATTGTGAATCCGCTCGTCCCCCTCGTACATCTCCCGCAGGGGCTTGGACAGCTTGAGGGCCTCGTCCAGGGTGATGTGGAGGGCGCCGGGGCCGCTGGGCACCTGCTTGGCCACTGCGTCCACCTCGGCGTAGGGGATGTTCAGGGCCCGGCCCACGTCCCGGATGGCCCCCCGGGCGGCCATGGTGCCGAAGGTGACGATCTGGGCCACGTGGTCGGCGCCGTACTTGTCCTGGACGTACTCAATGACCTCCTGCCGCCGGCGGATGCAGAAGTCGATGTCGATGTCCGGCATGGTGACCCGCTCCGGGTTCAAAAACCGTTCGAAGTAGAGGGAGTATTTCATGGGATCCACGTCGGTGATATTCATGCAGTAGGCCACCATGGAGCCGGCGGCGGAGCCCCGGCCGGGGCCCACAGGGATGCCCCTTCCCTTGGCGTAGCCGATGAAGTCGGAGACGATGAGGAAGTAGTCCACAAACCCCATCTGCCGGATGACCCCCATCTCATAGTCCAGCCGCTCCCGGTAGCCCTCCGGATTACCGGGGTAACGGCGGGCAAAGCCCTCCTCGCACAGCTTCTGGAAGTAGGCGTCCCCGTCGGTGTACCCCTCGGGCAGCTTGAACTCGGGCAGGTGGTGGACGCCGAACTGGAAGTCCATGTTGCACAGCTCGGCGATCTTCACCGTGTTCTCCATGGCCTCGGGGTATTCGGGGAACAGGGCGGCCATCTCCTCGGTGGACTTGACGTAGAGCTCGCTGGTCTCCATCCGCAGGCGGTTGGGGTCGTCCACCGTCTTGCCCATCTGGATGCACATGAGGGTGTCCTGCATCTCCGCGTCCTCCCGGCGGAGATAGTGGGCGTCGTTGGTCACCACCAGGGGGATGCCCGTCTCCTGGTGGATGCGGATGAGCCCCTGGTTGATGGCGGGGTCGTTGGGCAGCTTGTGATCCTGCAGCTCCAGGTAGTAGCCGTCCTCCCCGAACAGCTCCCGCATCTCCAGGGCGGCGGCCTTGGCCCCCTCGTAGTTGCCCGCCAGGAGCAGCCGGGACACCTCCCCGGACTGGCAGGCCGACAGGGCGATCAGCCCCCCGGCGTGCTGGCGCAAAATCTCCTTGTCGATGCGGGGCTTGATGTAGAACCCCTCGGTGAAGGCGGCGGAGTCCAGATAGCACAGGTTGCGGTAGCCCTCCTCATTGCGGCACAGGAGGATCAGGTGGTACATGGAGGCGTCGTACTCGTGTACCTTGTCGGTGCGCTTCCGGGGGGCCACGTAGACCTCGCAGCCGATGATGGGCTTGATCCCCTCCGCCTTGCAGGCCTTGTAGAAGTCCACCACGCCGTACATCACCCCGTGGTCGGTGATGGCCACGGCAGGCTGGCCCAGCTCCTTCACCCGCTTTACCAGCAGGGGAATGCGGCAGGCCCCGTCCAGCAGGGAGAACTCGGTATGCACATGCAGATGGACAAAGGGCATGGGGGTGCCTCCTCTTTCTCTATTAGGTCAGGTTGTTGTCGGTGAGTATGGCCCCGCATTTGGGGCAGCGGTCCGGGCGTTTCCAGCGGCGGCCGGTAATGAGGCTGCTGGACATGTGGCGGCTGGAGACGATGAGAGCGCCGCAATGGGGACAGTAGGCTGCAAACGTGAGAACCGTCAGCAGGATCAGCACAATCAGACAGAGAAGCCCGCCCAGCATAAGGACACGCCCCAACATCAGGAAGAAATCGATGACGAAATAACCGGCCGCAATCGCGGCAATGCACAATCCGTCCAGCAGAAATAACAGGCGCCTGTGCCGGGTAATCTTCCTCATGGCTCTGCCTCCTTATCACCCTTACTTGATTTTATCCATTGCTTCAAATTATCGTGGGTAAGAATC
Source organism: Flavonifractor sp. (assembly GCF_019422385.1). NCBI lineage: Bacteria > Bacillati > Bacillota > Clostridia > Eubacteriales > Oscillospiraceae > Flavonifractor > Flavonifractor sp. The sequence continues at coordinate 16,427 of NZ_JAHZDL010000047.1, read as the reverse complement.
GCCCCGCAGCAGGGACAACGAGGTGGCTGCTGGACATGGGGGCCACTGATGGCCCTGCTCGAGATCGAACGTCCGCAGTTGGGACAGTGGAGGGCCATCGCCGGCATCGCCAATAAGGTGAAGAGAATAAGGCCGCCCACTCCTCCAAATACGAGCACACCACACAGCGCATTCACTGGCCGAGGAATCGGCCGGGACAGGTACTCTTTGACCAGAGCGCCAGCCAGCATGGCGGCGATGCTCACTCCGTCCAGAAGGAGCAGATGCCGGCAGAACCAGAGGTTGAGTCTGGAGGGCTGCTTGGGCTGTTTCATGGATGTACCTCCTTTTTCAACAGCGACGGACGGGATAGACCCGCCTTATCACTCAAAGGTGATGGGCTTCTCACACTTGGGGCAGACCACCTGTCCCTCCAGCTTGACCTTCAGTGCCTCCTGGAACACCACCTTGCCGCAGCTGGGACAGCGCAGCTTGGCCGCCGACATCGCGGCCAGCACACACCCGGCCACCAGTCCCAGGACAAACAGCACAATGAGCCGCAGCAGGAAGCCGAGCAAAATAAGCACCACAACCGCCGCAATGCAGCCATAAAAGACCTGCTTCCATCTCTTGGTGAGCTTAACCATACGTTTCTCTCTCTTTTCCAATGTAAATTCTCTTCTGTCTGTATTCGGCTGACGCCTCCGCAGCCGGGGCATCGGCGGAGCCGTCACCCTGCTCTGCGGGCGAACACAGTTCGCCCCTACCGCTTCGACAGCTCTACCAGCTTGCGCAGCCGGTGGTTGAAGGCGGATTTGCTCACCGGCGGATTGCGCCCGCAAAACGCAGGCGTTTTGCGGGAACCCGTGATTACACTTCCTCGGGCGGAGTGAATCCGCCCTGCGGAAACGCCTGCGGCGTTTGACGCGCCTCAGGCGCGGCTCGCTCACGCTCGCGCTGTGCAATCCGCCAATCGCGCTTACCGCTTCGACAGCTCTACCAGCTTGCGCAGCCGGTGGTTGAAGGCAGATTTGGATACCGGCGGATTGCACAGCTCCGCCAGCTGGGTCAGGGTGAACTCCGGGTGGGCCACCCGCAGATCCACCGCCTCCTTCAGCTTGTCCGGCAGCTCCTCCAGCATCCCCCGCTCCTCCAGGGTGGCGATGGCCTCCAGCTGCACCTGGGCGGCGTCCACCGCCTTGTCCAGGTTGGCCGCGTCGCAGTTGACCCGGCGGTTGACGCTCCCCCGGAGGTCCTTCTCCGCCTTGGCGTTCATGATCTCCATGGCGGCCAGGGGGGCGCCGATGGCGGTGAGGAAGTCCTCAATGGCCTCGCTCTGCTTGAAGTAGGTGACGGAGTTCCCCTTACGGGTGGTCTCCTTGGGGGTAAATCCCGCCTCCAGCAGGAGGGAGCGCAGCTCCCGGCTGACGCTGAGATGGGGGGTGGACAGCTCCAGGTGGTAGCGCTTGGCCGGGTCGGTCACCGAGCCCCCCGCCAGAAAGGCCCCCCGGAAGAAGGCCAGGCGGCAGTGCTCCTCCTCCAGCACGGCGAAGTTGATGTGGTGGGCCAGGGCCCCCGCCGGCTCATAGCCGAAGGCAGACCAGAGGGCGGACAGCTTGTCCGGCTGGGTGACGGAGAAGATGAATTTTCCCGCCCCCTCCTCCGGCAGCCGGTCGAAGGAGACCTGGAATGCCTTCTGAAACAGGGCGGGCAGCCGGGCCGCAAAGGGGGCGGATTCGGTGGTGATGCGCACCTGCCGGGCGGTAAACTGGTTGCAGTAGAGCAGCACGCCGTAGGCCTCCGCCTGGGCGCAGCAGCGCCGGGACAGGGCCGTGCGGCACAGCTCCCCCTTGACCTGGGACGAAAAGGACATGAACGCCCCTCCTTAGAAGATTCTGGTGTGGGCCCGCTCCTCGTAGAGCTCCATCACGGCCTTGGCCAGCCGGGCGAAGGAGTGGCGGGCGTAGTTCAGGGTCTCGGAGGCCAGGGGACGGGTGACCACCTCCACCCCCAGGGCCTCAATGGCCGCTCTGTCCACCACGATGGGGGCGGCGTCCTCCTCCCTGTACCGCTCCACCAGGCCGGGGCGCACCGGCGCGGAGTTGCACAGGCAGACATCCACCAGCCCGGGGCCGGAGTGGCGCAGCAGGGCCGCCACGTGGTCGGAGGCGGTCATGCCCTCGGTCTCCCCGTCCTGGGTCATGATGTTGCAGATATAGATCTTCAGGGCCTTGGAGGCGCACACCGCCCGGGCGATGCCGTCCACCAGCAGGTTGGGGATCACGCTGGTGTACAGGCTGCCGGGGCCCAGGAGGATCAGCTCCGCCTCCTCAATGGCCTGGATGGCCGCGGGCAGGGCCTGGGGGTGCTCGGGCAGCAGGCGGACGCTCTCAATGCGGCAGTCCTGCTCCTTCTTGAAGGCGCTGATCTTGGACTCCCCCAGCACCCGGGTGCCGTTTTCAAAGGTGGCCTCCAGGGCCACGTTGTCGTTGGTCACGGGCAGCACCCGGCCGGTGATGGCCAGCACCTGGCTCATGCGCGCCACCGCCTCGTCAAAGGAGCCGGAGATGCCGTTGAGGGCGGCCAGGATCAAGTTGCCGAAGGACTGGCCCGTCAGGTTGCCGGAGCCCTGGGGAAAGCGGTAGGTGAGCAGCTGCTCCATCACCGGCTCCACATTGGCCAGGGCCTCCATGCAGTGGCGGATGTCCCCCGGCGGTGGCATGCCCAGATCCTGCCGCAGCTTGCCGGAGCCGCCGCCGTCGTCGGCCACGGTGACGATGGCCGTCAGATTTTTGGTGTGGCTCTTCAGGCCCCGCAGCATGGTGGACAGCCCGGTGCCGCCGCCGATGGCCACCACCCGTGGGCCCTGCTCCCGCCGCCGCTCCAAATAGCTGGATTCTGTCATGCTCTGTCCCCCCTATGCCCGCGTCATGTCCCGGTGGTTCTCCGTGGCCGCGTAGCCCTTCCGCTTGATGAAGCCGGCCAGGGCCCGGGTGATGGCCACGGACCGGTGCTGCCCGCCGGTGCAGCCGATGCCGATCACCAGCACGGTCTTGCCCTCCGCCTCGTACTGGGGCAGGAGGAAGCCGATGAGCCCCTCCAGGTGGGCCATGAAGTCCTTGGTCTGCTGATAGCCGAAGACGAAGTTGTACACACCCTCGTCCAGCCCGGTCTGGGGCCGCAGCTCGGCGATGTAGTAGGGGTTGGGCAGAAAGCGCACGTCAAAGACCAGGTCGGCCTCCAGGGGGATGCCGTACTTGAAGCCGAAGGAGATCACGCTGACGCTCATGGCCGGGGCGGCGGCGCCGTCCCCGAACAGGCGCAGCACCTCCCCCCGCAGCTTGGCGGTGGAGAGATTGGATGTGTCGATGATGTACTCCGCCCGCTGGCGGACCGGGGCCAGAACGGTGCGCTCCTGCCGTACCGCCTCGTCCAGGGTGCGGGAGGTGCCGGCCAGGGGGTGCATCCGGCGGGTCTCCTTGTATCGCTTGATGATGGTCTCCACCGTGGCCTCCACAAAGAGGATCTTGTAGGCGCACCCCATCTGGTGGAGCTCCTCCAGGGCGGCGAACAGGCCGTCAAAGGTCTGTCCCCCCCGGATGTCGGTGACCAGGGCCACCCGTTCGTACCGGCCCGGGCTGGCCATGCACAGCTCGGCAAACTTGGGAATCAGCGGGGCGGGCATGTTGTCCACCACGTAAAAGCCGATGTCCTCCAGGAAGGAGGCCGCCTTACTCTTCCCCGCCCCGGACATGCCGGAGATGATGATAAATTCCATAGCAAAAACTCCTTATTTCCGCAGGTCAAAAGCCCAAAAGCCGAACCTCCGGCTCCAGGGCCACGCCGGTCTCCCGGAGCACCGTCTCCTGCACCAGGGCCATGAGCCGCCGCACGTCGTCGGCGGTGGCGTTCCCCCGGTTGATCACAAAGCCGGCGTGCTTCTCCGACACCTGGGCGCCGCCGATGCCCACACCCTTGAGGCCGCACGCCTCGATGAGGGCGGCGGCAAAGTGGCCCTCCGGACGCTTGAAGGTGCTGCCCGCGCTGGGCCACTCCAGGGGCTGCTTTTCCCGGCGCTTCCGGGCCAGCTCCTCCATCCGCCCGCGGATCTGCTCCCCCTCGCCCTGCGGCAGAGCCATCTCTGCCTCCAGGATCAGCCACTCCGGATGCCCGCAGAACAGGCTGTGCCGGTAGGACAGGCCGCACGCCCCGGCGGGCAGGGTGTGGCGCGTCCCCGCCTCGTCCAGGTAGGTGACGCTGGTGAGCACCTGAACCATCTCCCCGCCGTAGGCCCCCGCGTTCATCATCACGGCACCCCCCAGGGTGCCGGGGATGCCGTGGGCGAACTCCAGGCCGGTGAGGCCCCGGCCCAGGGCGGCCATGGCCAGCCGGGCCAGAGGGATGCCGCACTCCGCCCGCAGACGGCGGTTGACCTCCCTGGTCTGCTCCAGGCCGGTGGTCTTGAGGATAAAGCCGTCGAAGCCGCCGTCCGCCACCAGCAGGTTGCTGCCGTTGCCCAGGAAGAAGGGGGCTACCCCCTCCGCCGCCGCCAGGCGCACCGCCGCCGCGGCCTCCTTCCCGTTTCTGGGCAGGGCCATGAGCCGGGCCGGGCCGCCGATACGGAAGGTGGTGTGGTTCCGCATGGGCTCCTCCTCCCGCAGCTCCAGGCCGGGCAGCTCTCCTCTCAGCTTGCGCGCCAGTTGTTCCAATCGCTCCATAGCGGCCTCCTGTTTCCAAAATTACTCTAAGGCTATATTATACCAGAACCGGGCGGGAAATAGAAGAGGACAGGCGACAAAATACGCCTGTCCGGAGACCATCGATAACCCCTCCGGCCGAAGGATTCGGAGGGAGGGATAGTGTGAAAGGGAACCGTCAGGGTTCCCTTTCGCGTCGGATCAAAAAACTTTTTGGAACTTTTTTGAAGTTTCAAAAAGTTCGGCAGCCTGTCGAAAAAGCTTTTTCGACAGGCTGAGGACAGGCGACAAAATACGCCTGTCCTCCAGTCCGGCGTCAGGGGCGCCCGAGCTGTTCAAATTCCGCCCGGCTGCCCCGGAAGATGTTGAGATCAATCCGATCCTGGGCGCCGTCATAGCCCTCCAGCCGGGCCGAGTGGGAGTACTGCCAGAAATCCCAGCCCGGCACCAGGGGGAAAATGGTGGGGCTGGAACACCAGATGGGATAATCCCCATATCCGCCCCCGGCGATGTAGCGGTAATAGGAGCGGTAGGTCACGTAGAGGATGGGCTTGACGCCGTAGTGCTCCTCCAGCCGCTCCAGCAGGGGATCCAGGATGGCCTTCACATGGGCCTTTTCCGGCGGCTCCTCCAGGTATTTCCCGTAAAACTCGATGTCCACCACCGGGGGCAGGGCCCCCTCGGTCACCGGCACCGTGGCAATATAGTTGTCCGCCTGGGTGTCGCCCGGGCTGTCATAGCTGAGGAAGTGGTATGCCCCCGCCCGGACGCCGGCCTCCGCAGCCCCGGCCCAGTTGGCGGCGAACTGCCTGTCCTGGAGGATGGAGCCCTCGGTGGCCTTGATGAAGGCGAAGTCCACCCCCTGCCTGGCCAGGACGGCCCAGTCCACGTTCCCCTGATAGGAGGACACGTCCACGCCGAAGAGCTCCCACTGCTCCGGATCGGCCTCATGGGACAGGAGAATGAGCCCCCGCCAGCGCAGCAGCCCCAGGGCCGCCAGCGCGGCGGCGGCCAAAAGAAGGAGCGCCAGGAGCAGCCGTCCCAGCGCCCGCAGAATCCGTTTCAATCCGCATCACCAGTAAACATGATTGCCCGCCCTGCCCGGCAGGACGGAAAGAGCCTCCCGGGGCCGCGGGCCCCGCCCCCCGCCTATTGCTCCGGCAGGGCGCCCTGCATGGCGTGCTCCTTGATCTTCTGGAAGGTCTCGTCGCTGAGATCGTGCTCAATCTTGCAGGCATCCGCCGCCGCCACCTCCGGCGTGACCCCAAGGCGGATGAAAAACTGGGTCAGCAGCTTGTGCCGTTCGTAAATGCGGGCGGCGATCTCCTCCCCCGCCGGCAGCAGGGAGATGAAGCCCTCCTTGTCCATCTCGATATATCCGCTCTCCCGGAGCTTTTTCATGGCAACACTGACGCTGGGCTTGGAGAAGTGCAGCTCGTTGGCAATGTCGATGGAGCGCACCAGGCCGTTGCGCTCGTGCAGGCTGAGAATGGCCTCCAGATAGTTCTCCGCAGATTCATAGATATTCATAAGTCTATCCTTTCCTGTGCATGGCCTTTTATACAGATTAGCACAAAGCGGCCGGTTTGACAAGCATTTCCGTCCGGGCGCGAAAAGCGGCCCGCTGCCGCGAGCAGCGGGCCGCCGGGCGGGAGGGGCTCAGTCCCCCTTCCCCTCCCGTCTGGACATCTCCTCCACAATGCTCTGGAAGCGGGAGGCGATGTAGCCGTAATTGTTCCGCCGGTGGGGCACCAGGCACTTGCTGCAGTCCTTGACCCCGTTCTCCAGATAGGTGAAGTTTCCGCCGCAGTCCCGTCCCAGCATGTACAGGGGGCAGTAGCAGAACAGGCAGTTGAACTCCTCCCCCTCCTCCACCGGATGGCAGGGGTAGTATTCGCACTCCTTATTGGTGAAGAAGGCGAAGTGCTTGCCCTCCCAGTATGCCTTTTCCTCGGCCATGTAAGCCTCTCCTTTCGTTACAGCACGCCCTTGCTGACGTTGACCACAAAGTCCTGCACGTTGGTGACAATGGTGCGCACCGACAGGCTGCCCCGGTCGCGGAGCTTGTTTACCGCGAACTCGGATACGTCCACCGAGTAGAAGTACACCGGGCGCACCACGCCGTCCACCACCCGGTAGGAGGGGGTCATGTTGCCGGTGGCCACGGTGTGGAGGGTGGAAGCCATGCAGATGACGGTGGTGGCGTCCTTCACCAGGGCGCGCATGGCGTCCTGGCCCTCGTAGACGTTGCCGTATACCTCGGGCAGGGGGCCGTCGTCCCGGACGGAGCCCACCAGCACATAGGGGATGTTGTGCTTCACGCACTCGTAGATAATGCCGTCGGTCACCTTGCCCTCCTCGATGAAGGCGGCGGTGGAGCCCCGCAGGCGGATGGCGTTGAGGGTGTCGATGTGGTTGTAGTGGCCGTTGGGCACGCTCCGCTGGGTGTAGATGTCCTGGCCCAGGGCGGTGCGGCGGTAGCTGGCCTCTAGATCATGGGTGGCCAGGGCGTTGCCCGCCAGCAGGCCGTGGACATATCCGCCCCGCACCAGGGCGGCAAAGGCGGCCCGGGCGTCGTGGTCAAAGGCGCAGGCCGGGCCCATGACCCACAGGATGCGGCCATGCTCCTTCTCGTAGCGCAGCAGCTCGTAGATGGAGTCGTAGTCCATGGAGTAGGCGGTCTCCCGGGAGCGGCCCTGCCGGAAGGCGAAGGTCTCCGCCTCCCCCTTCTCCTCCCCGAAGCCGTCGGGGTAGACATAGATGCCCTCGGAGGCGTCCTCGGTGCGGCCCACCACCACCGGTTCCCCAGCCTTCAGGTTGCGGAACTCCACCACGGCGATCTTCCCGTCCCGCAGGGCGGCCACGCAGTCCATACGGCTCTCCTCCGCCAGCAGCCACTGGCCGCCAACCTTGAAGTACTCCGGATAGATGGAGGTGGCGTGATAATTCTCCGGGGCCACCCCGTCCCTGGGGGCCGGACACAGCACGGCGTCCGGCACATTTTGAAAGCGCTCCTCCCGGAAATCTGGCGCATGATACTGAGGCAGGGTAAAACTCATAACAGGCTCCCCTTTCTTTCGTTTTCTCTTGTCCATTCTATCATGGAAACTACGCCCTGCCAACCCCCGGCGGGAAGGATTTTCCTCCGTCCAAAATCGGCGCGCCGCGGAACTCAATTTCCGCGGCGCGCCCGCCGTATCTCCCTCCGCGCTTGGCGGGGAGTAAATTATCGATCGGCTTAGAGCAGTTCGCTCTCCAGATCCTGGAGCATGATGTTCAGAGCCTGGATGCCGCCCTCGGCGGTGTACCACACCGCCGGGTGGGCCAGGTAGACGATGCTGCCGTTCTGGTAGGCGTCGGTGCCCATCACCAGCTCGTTCTCCATGATCTCCTGGGCCAGCTGGGCGCCGTCGGTGCCGATGGCGGCGTCCCGGTCCATGACGAAGATGTAGTCGGGGTTCTTGTCCACGATGAACTCGAAGGAGGCCTCGTTGCCGTGGGTGGAGGTGTCAATCTCGGCGTCCACGCCGATGTTGTCAAAGCCGATCTCCCGGCCGATGATAGAGCAGCGGCCGTCGTTGCCCAGCACGTTGAAGCTGCCGCTGGTGCACATGCCCACGATGGCGCTCTTGCCGGCGGCGAACTCCGCCAGGGCCTGAATGCGGGCGTCAAAGTCGGTCATCAGCTGGTCCACCTTGTCCTCCAGGCCGAAGATGGAGGCAATGGTGGAGGCGTTCTTGCGGACGGACTCCACCACGCCCAGCTCGCTGTCGGTGGCCAGGTAGACCACCGGGGCGATCTCGCTGAGAGCGTCATAGGAGGAGGCCAGTCGGCCGCCGATGAAGATGACGTCGGGGGCGCAGGCCATGACGGCCTCCAGATCGGCCTCCTTGATGGTGCCCAGGTTGGCCACGTTCCCGTCGGTCACATAGCTCTGCAGGTACTCCAGGGACGTGTCGGCGGAGCCCACCACCCGGCCCTCGGCCACGCCCAGGGCGTCCAGGATGTCCAGGCATGCCATATCCAGGATGGCGATGCGCTGGGGGTCGTAGGGCACCTCCAGCTCCACGGCCTTGCCGCTGCCGTTGAGGGAGGTGATGGTGACGTTCTCCGGGGTCTCCGCAGAGGGCTGGGCAGAGGTCTCCACGGCGGGGGCCCCACTGTTGGCGGCGGGGGTGTCGGCGGCGCCGCCGGAGGCGGTGGAGCAGGCGGTCAGGCCCAGGGCGAGGGCCAGAGCCAGAGCCAGGGCAAGAGAGATTCCTTTTTTCATGTCTGTTCTCCTTTTCTAACCTGTTCAAACAGGATCAATAGTAGATGGACAGGGGGCGGCCTTCGATCTCCAGGATTTCGAAGTCCACCTGGTAGATCTGGGACAGGGTTTCCTTGGTCATCACCTCCTCCACGGTGCCGAATTTGGCGATCTTCCCGTCCTTGAACGCGCAGATATAGTCGGAGTAAAAGGCCGCGTAGTTGATCTCGTGCAGGACCAAAATCACCGTCTTCCCCAGCTCGTTGCAGAGGCGGCGAACGATTTTCATCATGTTGGTGGCGTGGTAGATGTCCAGGTTGTTGGTGGGCTCGTCCAGGAGGATGTACTCGGTGTCCTGGGCGATTACCATGGCGATGAAGGCCCGCTGGCGCTGGCCGCCGGACAGCTCGTCGATGAACCGGTCCTGGAATTCCTCCAGCTCCATGTAGGAGACCGCCCGGTCCACGATCTCCTGATCCTCCTGTGTCAGGCGGCCCCCCGAGTAGGGGAAGCGGCCGAAGGCCACCAGCTCTCGGACGGCGAGCTTCATCTGGACGTTGTTGCTCTGGGTCAGGATGGCCAGCCGCTTGGCCAGCTCCTTGCTCTTCCACTTGCCGATGTCCTTCCCCTCGAAGTCCACCAGGCCGCTGTCCCGGGCGATGAGCCGGGAGATGATGTTGAGCACCGTGGACTTGCCCGCCCCGTTGGGGCCGATCATGGAGATCACCTTGCCCCGGGGGATCTCAAAGCTGACGGAGTCCACCACGGTCTTGCCGTCGTACTGTTTGGTTAAATCCTTGACTTTCATTCAGACCCTCCTGTTGGCCAGAAGCAGATAGAGGAAGTAGATGCCGCCGCCCACGGTGATGAACACGCTGACGGGCACCGCGTAGTGGTACACCCGCTCCACCACCAGCTGCCCGGCCACCAGCACCACCATGCCGACGAGGGCGGAGCCCAGGATCAGGTAGGTGTGGCGGTAGGTTTTCAGCAGCTGCCGGGCGATGTTGGCGATGATCAGGCCCAAAAAGGAGATGGGCCCCACCATGGCGGTGGCCACGGCGATGCACAGGGTCACCCCCAGCAGCAGGCGGCGGATACTCCGGTCGTAGTCCACGCCCAGGTTGATGGACTGGGCCTTGCCCAGGGTGAGTACGTCCAGCAGGGCCAGATCCTTCCGCAGCACGAAGATGATGGCGGCCATCAGTACCAGGCAGAGCACGATGATCTCCGAGTTGATGTTGGAGAAGCTGGCCACCAGGGTGGCCAGCAGGGCGTCGTACTCGTTGGGGTCCATCACCCGGGTGAGGGTGGACTGGATGCTGGAGAAGAAGGAGGTGAGCACCGTGCCGATGAGGAGCACATAGAGCACATTGTGGTTGGTTTTCTGGAACAGATAACTGTAGATCACCGTGGCAACCACGCCCATCAGTGCCACGTCCACCACAAAGGACAGGTTGGCGTTGACGGCGATAATGCTGCCCGAGCCGGCGAAGAACACCACCGCCGTGTGGATGAGGGTGTACAGGGAGTTCATGCCCAGTAGGCAGGGGGTGACGATGGTGTTGTTGATGATGGACTGGAACACGATGGAGGCCCCGCCGATGGCGAAGGCGGTGATCAGCATGGCGATGAGCTTGGGGGCGCGGATCTTCATGGAGAAGAGCACCAGCGCCGAGTTGGAGAAGTTCACCGCCACCAGCATATAGCCCAGCCCGGCCAGCAGCACCAGCAGGGCCAGAAGGGACAGCTTGCGCACGTTGGTGTGGTAAGCATTGGGGCGGGAGACGGCCTGTGCCTGGTTCATCGCGCGTCACCTCCCTCCAGCGCGCCCAGAGAGGCGGCGCAGCCCGAGGTGCCCACGGCCCCCAGGCGGACGGCCTTCCGGCCGTGGCGGAGCCGGTAGAGCAGCAGGGCGATGAAGATCAGGCTGCCCAGTATGCCCACAATCAGCTCGATAGGCAGCTCGTAGGGGGCGATGACCACCCGGCCGATCATGTCGCACACCAGCACAAACAGGGCGCCGAACAGGGCGGTGTCCACCAGGGTGCCCCGGATCTTGTCCCCCTTGAACATGGCCACCACGTTGGGGACGATCAGGCCGATGTAGGAGATGGCGCCCACGACCACCACCACGCTGGCGGTGATCATGGCGGCAATGGTCAGACCCATAAAGAGCACCAGATTGTAGGGCACGCCCAGATTCCGGGAGAAGTCCTTCCCCATGCCCACGATGTTGAAGTGGTTGGCAAAGAGGAAGGCCAGAATCACCAGGGGGACGATCAGGTACACCAGCTCGTACCGCCCGCGGATCACCAGGGAGAAGTGGCCCACCGACCAGGTGGACAGGGCCTGAGTCATCTCAAACTGGTAGGCCAGGTAGTTGGTGATGCCGCCGATGACGTTGCCGAACATGATGCCCACCAGGGGGACCATCACCACATCCTTGAACTGGATGCGCTGGATGAACCAGACGAAGATCCAGGTGCCCAGGATGGCGAACACAAAGGAGAAGATGGCCCGGCTCCACAGGGTGGAGTTAGGCTGAAACAGCAGGGCCAGAAGAATCCCCAGCTGGGCCGAGGAGATGGTGGCGCCGGTGGTGGGGGAGACGAACTTGTTCATGCACAGCTGCTGCATGATCAGGCCCGCCACGCTCATGCCCACGCCGGTGCACAGGATGGCCAGCAGCCGGGGCAGGCGGGAGATCAGGAAGATCTCCAGCTGCTCCAGATTGCCGGACAGGAGCCCGGACAGATTCACGTCGATGACTCCCAGGAACAGAGACCAGACGGAGCACACCAGCAGGGCTGCAGCCAGGAGCAGGGTCGATAGATGCTGTTTGATGGAAAATCCCTCCTCTCATCTTTGGTTAGTTTTAGCTAACTTTCGGGCAAAAAACAGCGTGTATCGGGTTAACGTCCAGATTCACGTTGGTTGCTTTTCTATATAGTTAGCCATAACAAACCATCGTTGAAATTAGGATAGCACACCTTCTCCAGGCTGCGCAAGAGAGGTTTCCCACAAAATTCCTACCTAAGTACTATGTAATCTGCACAAAATAACCAGGAATAGAACTTCCGAGGGCAGGGGCCTCCCTGCCCGATGACGGAACTCTGCGACGCCTCCCCGTGGGGGAAGCTTTTGACAACCTGGGAACCAACGCTTGTACGCCGCACCTGCGGCGCCGGAAAAGAGCGCTGACCGCCATCAGATATTTTTTTGATCTGGTTAATCGCGCTCTTTTCCCATTCGGCGGGATTCGCCGAATGGGGACCCATTGCATCTTTCCAGCGGAAGTGAATTCCGCTGGAAACAAGGTTTTGCTTTGCAAAACGCTTGTACGCCGCACCTGCGGCGCCGGAAAAGAGCGCTGACCGCCATCAGATATTTTTTTTGATCTGGTTAATCGCGCTCTTTTCCAGTCTGGACACCTGTGCCTGGGAGATACCCACCTCGGCGGACACCTCCATTTGGGTCTTGCCCTCAAAAAAGCGGAGATTCAGGATGTGCCGTTCCCGTTCTGAGAGGCGGTTCATGGCCTCCTTCAGGGCGATGTGCTCCAGCCAGCTCTCGTCGGTGTTTTTGGAGTCCTTCACCTGGTCCATGACGCAGATGGTGTCGCCCCCGTCAGAGTACACCGGCTCGTAGAGGGACACCGGATCTACGATGGCATCCAGGGCGAACACCACGTCCTCCCGCTTTAGATCCAGCTCCTTGGCTATCTCCTCGATGCTGGGCTCCCGCTGGTGCTCGGCCAAGAACTTCTCCTTGGTCTGGAGCACCTTGTAGGCCGTGTCCCGCATGGAGCGGGACACCCGCATGGATGAGTTGTCCCTCAGATACCGGCGGATTTCCCCGATGATCATGGGCACACCGTAGGTGGAGAAGCGCACGTCCAGGTCGATGTTGAAGTTGTCGATGGCCTTGATCAGGCCGATGCACCCCACCTGGAACAGATCGTCCAGGTTCTCACCCCGGTTTGCAAACTTCTGGATCACCGAGAGCACCAGGCGCAGGTTACCGGAGATCAGTTCCTCCCGGGCGGCCATATCCCCCTGCTTGGTGCGGCGGAGCAGCTCCATAGTCTCCTCGTTTTTGAGCACCTTCAGCTTGGATGTGTTGACCCCGCAGATCTCAACCTTACCCTGCATACCGCTGCCTCCCCGACCGCTGAATCTGTGTTCAGTATGTCCGGGGCGGGGGCTTTCATACGGCGGCCGGGCGGCCTATATTTTTTATCGTGGGACTGTTTTCGATGGACTTTTTCGCCTATCTTGCGCTTTGATCTGGTCTATGGTATGCTCTTTTCTGAAATCTATCAGGTCAGATTGGAGAGATGTCCATGTTTACGCCTATTCTGGACAGCGGCAGCAGCCGCCCCCTCTACGAGCAGCTCTACCGCTATATCCGGGACGAGATCGAAGGTGGGCGCCTGCGGGCCGGGGAGCGGCTGCCTTCCAAACGGGCCCTGGCCGCCCACCTGAAAATCAGCGTGGTGACAGTGGAAGGGGCCTATGGCCAGCTTCTGGCAGAGGGCTACCTCCGCTCCGAACCCAAGCGGGGCTTTTTCGTCCAGGCTGTACAGGAAGAGCACCGACCAGCCTTGTCCCCGCTTCCCCCGGCGGAGCCCCCCCAGGCAAAGCCCTCCCTCCCCTACGACTTCTCCACCAGCGGCGTGGACACCGGCCTGTTCCCCTTTTCCACCTGGGCCAAGCTCATGCGGGAGGTGCTCTCCGCCCGGGCAGACTCCCTGCTGGCCTCCTCCCACCCCCAGGGCGTGCCGGAGCTGCGCCGGGCCATCGCCGAGCACCTGTACCGCTTTCGCGGCATCCGGGCGGCTCCGGAGCAGATCGTGGTGGGGGCGGGCTCGGAGACGCTGCTCGCCTTTCTGGTGCAGCTGCTGGGCCGGGAGGGGGGATACGGCGTGGAGGATCCCGGCTACGCCAAGCCCCACCGGATCCTCACCAGCTGCGGCGCCGTGGTGCGCCCCATTCCCCTGGACGGCCAGGGCCTGCGGGTGGATGTGGTGCGGGAGCGGGCGGTGCGTGTGGTGCATGTGACCCCCTCCCACCACTACCCCTTGGGCATCATCATGCCGGTGGCCCGGCGGCAGGCCCTGCTGCGGTGGGCGGCGGAACAGCCCGGGCGCTACATCCTGGAGGACGACTACGACAGCGAGTTCCGCTTCTCCGGCCGGCCCATCCCCGCTCTCCAGAGCCTGGATGGCGGGGAGCGGGTGATCTATCTGAACACCTTCGCCAAGAGCCTGGCCCCCTCCCTGCGCATCAGCTACATGGTGCTCCCTCCGCACCTGCTGGAAAAGTGGCGGCGGGACTTCTGGTTCTACTCCTCCACCGTCCCCTCCTTTGAGCAGTACGCCCTGGCCCGCTTCATGGAGGGCGGGCACTTTGAGCGCCATCTGAACCGCAGCCGTACCCGTTACAAGGTCCGGCGGGAGGCCCTGCTCGCCGCCGCCCGGGACACCGGCCTCACCCGGGCGGGCACCTTTGCCGGGGGCGACGCGGGGCTCCACCTGCTGCTGTGGATGGAGCCCCGCTGGACGGAGGCGGAGCTGGTGGAGCGGGCGGCCACCGCCGGCGTGGGGGTCATCCCCCTGTCCGCCTGCGACCTCACCTCCCCGGCCAAGGATCGGCCGCCGGCCCTGATCCTTGGCTACACCCGCATCGCCGCCGGGGACATGGCCCCCGCCCTCCGGAGGCTCAAGGACGCCTGGGGCTTCTGAACAAGACAGGACGCCGCCCTTGCCTGGGCGGCGTCCTGTCTTGTTTCTTCACTTGTGCTTGGCCAGTTCCTTCCACACGGCCTGGGCGATCACCGCTTGGCCCTCCGGAGAGCGCAGCACCTCCAGCACCATGGTCTTGAACTGCTCCCTGGCGGCCTTGCCGGCAAACAGGGCGTCCAGCATGGTGGAGCTCTGGGGGGCGGCCGGCTCGGTTCTGACCTTTTTGGGGACAGGCGCAGGGCGGTAGACCGGCGCGTCCTCCTCCGCGGGCAGGGCGCCGCTCATCCAGTCCTCCTGCCGGGTGCGGTCATTGCTCTCCCCCCGCAGATAGAACAGGGAGACGCCGAAGTAGTCTGCCATCTTCTCCTGCTGCTCCTTGGTGGGGGTCTGCCGCCCTGTCTCAAACTTCTCAAAGGCGTTCTTGGGGAAGCCGAGCGCCTGGGAGGCGGCCGGCCTGGCCAGCCCGGCCTCGGTGCGCAGCGTCTCAATCCGCTGTGCCATGGTCACCATATCCGATTCCCTCTTTCTGAAGTGAACTCTGCCCCCTATTATAGCGGGTACGAGGCAAAGCCGCAAGTGTGGGTGGATCTTTCCTCTGTTTTGCCGCATAATGAGAGCAGAACGATACAGGAGGCATGTGACCATGACACAGGATTGGACGCTGCGGGAGGCCATAGAGTACTATCAGCGCCAGGGGGCGCCCGGCGACCAGGGGATGCTGGTGGCCCTGCTGCGGGAGGTCCAGGGGGAGCGGGGCGGGGTGCTCCCGGCGGCAGATGTGGCAGAAATTGCGGCCGCTTACGGTTTGAAGGAGACCTTTCTGACCGCGGTCATCAAGCGATATCCTGGGCTCCGCCCCCAGGAGGCTCCCCACCTGCTGGAGCTGTGCGGTGGGCCCCGCTGTTCCAGCCGGGACGCCGCCCGCCTGGCCGCCTTTGTGGAGGAATGCTATGATGTGCGTCCCGGCGGCGTCAGCACAAGAGGCAGCTTTTCCTACCGCATCTCCGGCTGCATGAAGAACTGCCCCAACGGCCCCAGCCTCAAGTGGGACGGGGAGCTCCACTCCCGGGCCGATGAGGCGCTGATCCGCACCCTGGTGGAGGGCGGCTGAAGGTCGTCCTCCGCTTGACATTCCCGGCATCCTGTGCTATCATTCAGTTAGCGATAGCTAATACAAGATACAGAGAGGAAGCGCCTCCGATGACCAAGTATACCCTCCAGGTGGGCGGCATGGCCTGCAGCATGTGTGAGGCCCATGTGAACAATGCCGTCCGTAAGGCCTTCCCGGTGAAGAAGGTCTCCTCCTCCCACACCAAAAAGCAGATGGTCATCCTCTCTGAACAGCCCCTGGACGAGGAGGCCCTGCGGAGCGCCATCGGCAGCACGGGCTATACGGTGGGGAGCATTTCCAGCGAGCCCTATGAAAAGCGGGGACTCTTCTCCTTCGGAAAATAATCGGTCAAAAAATGAAAAAACAGTTGACAAACCCCGCCCGCTCTGCTAAAATATAGTTCGTTCGGTCGGCAAGCCCGGCAGTGACAGCGGAATATGGGGGTATAGCTCAGCTGGGAGCCCAAACAATGCGTTTGCCTACCCCCATTTGAGCGACAGCACAAGACCAAAACTGACAATTTAATCTTGTTTCCTTGATTGTTCGACGTGAACAATTTTCTCCTCAAAAGAAATTTTGAAGAGAGATATCTGGGGGTATAGCTCAGCTGGGAGAGCGCTTGAATGGCATTCAAGAGGTCAGCGG
>NZ_JAHZDL010000046.1:0-19690 GCF_019422385.1 Flavonifractor sp. | reverse complement strand
CTTAGTTGGCTTTCTCCGAACGAATTCACTGTCCAATATGTTTGACAAACCTACAGTTTTCCCGAAAAATTCCTGTTTTGCCGTCAGATCCGCCCCCGCCGGACCGTCTGATCAGTGTGGCCACAAACGACGAAAGGAGGCGCCGGGATGACCGAAGCGGAATTTCTCCCCCTGTTCGACCGATACCGCTCCATGGTGTACGGCCTGGCTCTCAGCTATACCCGCTCCCCCCAGGACGCGGAGGACATCTGCCAGGAGGTGTTCCTCACCCTGCTGGAAAAGCCCCCCGCCCCGGGAAAGGAGCGGCCCTGGCTGGCAAAGGTGACGGTAAACCGCTGCCGGGATCTGCTCGCCTCCCCCTGGAAAAAGCGGCGGGAGGAGGACGATACCGCCCTGGAGCGGCTCAGCTTCCAGGAGCCGGAGGAGGCCGGCCTCTTCGCCGCCCTGGGGGAGCTGGAGCCGGAATACCGGGCCCTGCTCCACCTGCGCTATTACGAGGGGTTCTCCGCGGCCGAGCTGGCGCGGCAGTTCGGCACCACGGCCCCGGCCCTCTCCGCCCGGCTCTACCGGGCCAAACGACAACTGAGGAAGAAGCTGGAGGAACTCGGCTATGAAGAAGCTGTATCAAAAAACCTTTGAGCAGGCCCTGGCCCAGACCTATGCCCCCCCGGAGCAGGTGGAGGCCCAGCGCTCCGCTCTGGCCTCCCGCTGTTCCCAACCAAAATCGGAGGTAACTGCTATGACCACCAAGCTCAGACGCCCCATCCGCATTCTCATCACCGCCGCCGTTGTGGCCGCCGCCCTCACCGCGGGGGCCCTGGCCGCCTCCGGCGTCCTCAGCCGCATCACTTTCCACACCGGCGCCACCATCGAGTACGGCGTCAACGAGGATGGCACCGAATACTCCACCGTCTCTGGCACCAGTTTGGATGAGTCCTATCCTGTGGAGGTTCGGAACGACCGAGCATGGTTCACCACGGAGACCGGGGAGGAGCTGGACATCACCGGGCAATTTTCCGAGACCGAGCCCTATGTCTACTCCTATGTAGATGAGGGCGGCCTT
Organism: Flavonifractor sp.; assembly: GCF_019422385.1. Taxonomy (NCBI): domain Bacteria; kingdom Bacillati; phylum Bacillota; class Clostridia; order Eubacteriales; family Oscillospiraceae; genus Flavonifractor; species Flavonifractor sp. The sequence goes on along the minus strand of NZ_JAHZDL010000046.1, from coordinate 18,627 downwards.
ACCCACGACATCGTGGTGGGCGGCACGCTGGAGAGCTTCGGGCTTTTCGAATATCTCTATGACGAGGGGGGCGGCTACACCGCCAGTACGGGCTATCTGCCCCCGGAGTCCCCGGCCTACCCCGCCTGGCGGGCCGCCTATGAGGCAGAGCACGGCATCCCCGCCCCCAGCGGCGGCGAGCCCGTGGAGCAGGATTCCAGCAGCGGCCTAATCTGGCTGGATCCCCAGCTCGCGGTGGAGGACGGTAAAGTTTTGCTGACGGTGGGCGGCGAAACGACGGACATCACCGGCCGGTTCAGCGAGAGTGAGGCCTATGTCCGTACCGACGAGGGTGTCGACGGGAGCACCCACGTGATTCTGGTGGGCGGCACGGCGACGGAGCCCCACACCGCGGAGTTTGTTGTGGAGGCGGACGGAACCTGGACTTGCTCCACCGACGCCCCGGAAGACAGCGCCTGGCTCACCAGCTATATCGAGGCCAATCTGTCCCGCTGACCGTGTTTTTATTCTCAAAACAGAGCCCCCGGCGGTCTGATCCGCCGGGGGCTCTGTACTGCCTTTCCCTGCTTCATACTAGCAGTATAAAAATTTAACATATAATTTCAATTTTTATATTGACTTTTCAGTTTAAGTATGATAGGTTATGTGCACAACTGAACCAGACAGTTCAGAAATACAGAAAGGACGTGACGGAGCCATGAAAGGATTTGCAATGCTCGGGATCGGAAAGACCGGCTGGATTGAGAAGGACGCCCCCGCCTGCGGCCCGCTGGACGCGCTGGTGAAGCCCCTGGCCGTGTCCCCCTGCACCTCGGACGTGCACACGGTCTGGGAGGGCGCCATCGGCGACCGCCACGACATGATCCTCGGCCACGAGGCCGTGGGCGAGGTGGTGGAGGTGGGCGCGCTGGTGAAGGACTTCAAGCCCGGCGACCGGGTCATCGTCCCCGCCATCACCCCCGACTGGGGCGCGCTGGAGTCCCAGGCCGGCTACTCCATGCACTCCGGCGGCATGCTGGCGGGGTGGAAGTTCTCCAACTTCAAGGACGGCGTGTTCGGCGAGCTGTTCCACGTCAACGAGGCCGACGCCAACCTGGCCCTGCTGCCCCCCGACATCGACATGGCCGCGGCGGTGATGCTCAGCGACATGGTGCCCACCGGCTTTCACGGCGTGGAGCTGGCCGACGTGCAGTTCGGCGACGACGTGTGCGTCATCGGCATCGGCCCGGTGGGCCTGATGGCGGTGGCGGGCGCGGCCCTGCGGGGCGCCGCCCACCTGTACGCCGTGGGCTCCCGCCCCGACTGCGCCGCCCTGGCCCGGGAGTACGGCGCCACCGACATCATCAACTACAGAGAGGGCGACATTGTGGAGCAGATCATGGCCCTCACCCACGGCAAGGGCGTGGACAGGGTGGTGGTGGCCGGCGGCGACACGGAGAACACCTTCGTGCAGGCCATCACCATGCTCAAGCCCGGCGGGCGCATCGGCAACGTCAACTACCTGGGCTCCGGCGACTATGTGCGCATTCCCCGGGTGGAGTGGGGCTGCGGCATGGGCCACAAGGTCATCGCCGGCGGCCTGATGCCCGGCGGCCGCCGCCGCATGGAGAAGCTGGCCGCCCTGCTGTCCACCAGGCGGCTGGATCCCGGAAAGATGCTCACCCACCGCTTCAACGGCTTTGAGCACATGGAGGAGGCCCTCATGCTCATGAAGGACAAGCCCCGCGACCTCATCAAGCCCGTGGTCATTCTCTGAGCCCGCAGCGCGAAACCGCCCCGCCCCGGCATCACGCCGGGGCGGGGCGCTCATTGCTTCGCTTCACTTCTGGAAGATGTTCAGATCGTCGGCGGTCATGGGCTCGTCAAAGGGGTTGATGAGGCTGTTCACCGTCTCCAGGGCGGCCTCCGGATCCAGCTGGTAGCAGGAGCCCCAGCGGTAGCCGCTGCTGTCCACGTAGTACACGTTCTCCCCCTCCAGAGTGGCGCTGGAGAAGCCGGAGGAGAAGTCCAGGCCCAGGGCGGGCTGGGCGAACCACAGTACCTCGCCGAACTCCAGATCGGTGTCCACGTACTCCAGGAACAGCTCCACATAGGCGTTGAGCTTCTGGGGGTTGGACAGGGCCTTTTTCAGAATGGCGGAGATGAGCTGCTGCTGGGTGCGGGTGCGGCCGATGTCCCCGTCGGGATAGGCCAGATAGACGTTGTCGGGGTAGGAGCCGGGGCCGTCGGAGTTGTTGCGGCACCGGGCCACCTTGAGCACATCCTCCCCGTCCAGGTGCTGCATCCCCGCCTCGTAGTGGATGTGGAGATCCTGGGTGGGGTCGTCGTAGGACATGCGCACCGGCACGTCGAAATCGATGCCCCCCAGCTCATCCACCAGGGCCACAAAGCCCTCCACGTCCACGGTGACGTAGTAGTCGATGGGCACGCCCAGCAGGTCGGTGACCGTCTCGGCCAGGGCCTCCGGCCCCTTGTGGTACACCGAGTTGATCTTCCCGCCCTCCAGCAGGGTGTCCCGGGGGACCGAGACAATGCCCACGGTCTGCGCCTCGGTGTCGTAGGCGGCCACCATGATGGTGTCGGCGTTGCCGCTGGACTGGTCGCTGGCCGCCAGCAGGAAGGTGTAGGTGCCCTCGCGCCGCTGCCGCCCCGGGTCGGCGGACTGCTCGGGGGAGAGGCTGCCCGACGGGTTCTCCTGGGCGGGCGGCTCCGGCTCCTGGGCCTGCTCCGGCTTTTTGGCGGCCAGGCGGTAGGCGCAGAAGAGCACCACAATGACCGCGGACAGGGCCACCAGGATACGGTAAAAAATCTTCCACGCCCGGCGGGCGGGGGAGACGCAGGGTTTTTTCCGGAGCCGGCTGGGCGGCTCCCGGCGGGTGGGTTCTTGGCGGCTCGGAACACGGCGGCGTTGGGCCACGGGCGTGCGCCCCCTTCTCTCTTCGGTAAAATTATGTCAACAAGCACCCACTAGTATACAAAATCGGACGGCATCTGGCAAGGGGGAGTTTGCAACCTTCACATTTATGTAAGATCTCCCAGGCTACAGCCGGCCCTGAATGCTGAGCACCGCGGCGGTGAGGCCGTTCACCGCCGACAGCAGCTCCAGCAGCAGCTGGTTCTGACAGGCCAGCTCCTCCAGCACCCTGTCCAGCGCCTCCGCCCCCGGCGGGGACGGGCAGTCCGCCGGACAGGGGATGGGGTGGGGGTGGCGCTTCATGGGCTCCTCCTCCGGGGCGCGGGCGCCCCCCAGCCGCTCCAGGGCCAGCTGCCGCCCCTGGGCGAGAATGGCCTGGGCCGCCGCCTGGGCCCGCTGCTCTTGACACGCTGCCATGGCGTATCCCTCCTTCCGTTTTGCCCCATCCTATGCCCCGGGCGCCCCGTCTGCGCCCCGCCGGGGCGGAATTGGAGCAAACCGGCCCTTGACATTTTACCAGAACGTGGTACACTAACTGTACCATTTGAGACAAAAATCGGAGGTGACAGCGGCCATGGACAGCCGGGAGAGCACGGAGCGCACCCTGCTGGCGGGCACCTTCCTGTTCCGGGGCGCCCCCCGGGAGGCGGTGGAGCTGGCCCGCACCGACCCCCGCGCCTTCCGGCGGCGGGCGGCCCGGGGCGAGGTGCTCTACGACCCCCGCCACTTCCAGCGCAGCCTGGGGGTGGTGCTGGAGGGGCGCATCCAGGTGAACAAGGGCCCCCTGATCATGAGCGTGCTGGGGCCGGGGGAGCTGTTCGGCGCCGCCGCCCTGTTCAACGACCGGCCGGACTACGCCACCACCCTCACCGCCCGCACCCCCTGCCGGGTGCTCCTGCTGCCCCAGGCGCTGGTGGAGGAGCTGATGGGCCGCTTCCCGGAGGTGTGCCGCAGCTATGTGGCCTACCTGTCCGAGCGCATCCGGTTTCTCAGTGGCAAGATCGACGCCCTCACCGCCGGCAGCGCCGAGCGGAAGGTGGCCCAGTACCTGCTCTCCCGCCTGGACGGGGAGTGGGCGGAGCTGGACTGCTCTGCCACCGGCCTGGCCCAGCGGCTGGGGGTGAGCCGGGCCTCCCTCTACCGGGCGCTGGACGCCCTGGAGGCGCGGGGCGCGGTGCGCCGGGCGGGGAAGCGGTTCCGCATACCGGATCCCGCCGCCCTGGAATCCTGTTAGAACAGAAAGGAAGAGGAAACTATGACACGCAAGCTGCTTGCACTGACCCTGAGCCTGGCCCTGACGGCCGGCCTGGCCGCCTGCTCCACCCAGGCCCCGGCGGAGGACACCCCCGTGCCGGAGAGCACCGCGCCTGCAGCGGAGACCCCGCCCGCTGAGACCGCCGTCCCCTATCAGACCGTCCATCTGGGCCTGCTCAGCGGCCCCACCGGCATGGGCGCCGCCAAGATGATCTCTGACAGCGACGCGGCCTACGCCCAGATCGAGGACGGCACCTACGACCCGTCCAACGGCGTCTTGGAGCACTATGAGGTGACCCTGGGCTCCGACCCCGCCAACGACATCGTGCCCAGGCTGACCAATGGGGAGCTGGACATCGCCGCCATCCCCACCAACCTGGCCGCCACCCTCTACAACCGCACCGACGGCGGCATAAAGCTGCTGGCCCTCAACACCCTGGGGGTGCTCCACATCCTGGAGAACGGCGACACGGTGAACAGCCTGGCGGATCTGGAGGGCCGCACCCTCTACGCCACCGGCCAGGGCTCCAACCCCGAGTACGTCCTCAACTACCTGCTGGAGGCAAACGGCCTGGATCCCGCCGCCGATGTGGACATCCAGTGGCTGGCCAGTGAGGAGCTCACCACCCGCATGGCCTCCGGCGACATCGACCTGTGCATGCTGCCCGTGCCCGCCGCCACCACCGTCATGATGCAGAACAGCGACGTGCGGGACGCCATCGACCTCAACGACGCCTGGACGGAATCCGGCGCCCAGGGCACCTTCACCATGGGCTGCCTGGTGGCCCGCACCGAGTGGCTGGAGGACAACAGCGAGCTGGTGCCCGGGATCCTGGCCGAGTACGCCGCCTCCATCGACTACGTGAACAGCAGCCCGGAGGAGGCCGCCGCCCTCATCGAGCAGTACGGCATCGTCCCCAAGGCGGCGGTGGCCCAGGCCGCCATCCCCCAGGCCAACATGGTGTGCGTCACCGGCGAGGACATGAAGGGCATTGCCGACTACTACCAGGTGCTCTTTGACGCCGACCCCACTTCGATCGGAGGAGCGATCCCCGGTGAGGACTTCTACTACATCCCGTAATCCATCTCAACAAAGCGGCCTGCCGCTTTTTTGAGAGATCTTGCAGCCCGCTGCATGCAGGGCTTGGCCACATACGGTGGCCAAGCCCCACACTTGCGGGCTGAGAAGTGTTTTTCCCGACGCACACCCCCAGGGGGCCCTCTCTTGCCCCTGCGGGGCAATTCACCTTGTGTCGCCGGGAAAAACGGATTGAAATCTCTTCGCCGGCCAGGCCGGCGAACTCTGCGAGGCTTTTGTGGTGCGAGATTCTGATACATCCCGTAATCTAACGACGAGGAAAATCCTCCGCGTTGTCATACCCCTGGCCTTCTGGCTGGGGGTATGGCAGCTTGCGGCCGTCTGGGTGGACACGGTGTACCAGCCGGGGCGGGGCTACCTGCTGCTGCCCGCCCCCACGCTGGTGGCACAGCGGCTGGCCGCCCTCATGGGGGAGCCCGCCTTCTGGCAGGCCGCCGCCGTCAGCCTGGGCCGCATCTTCGGCGGCTTCGCCCTGGGGGCCGTTGCCGGGACGGCAATCGCGGTGCTCACCGCCGCCCTCCCCTGGGCGGACTGGCTGCTGGGCCCGGCGGTGAAGGTGATCCGGGCCATCCCCGTGGCCTCCTTCATTGTGCTGGTGCTGCTGTGGGCCCCCACCACCAGCTCCGTGCCCGCCATCGTCTCCGCCCTCATGGTGCTGCCGGTGGTATGGGGCAACGTGGGCCGCGGCATCGGGGAGACCGACCCCCTGCTGCTGGAGGCCGCCCGGGCCTACCGCTTCGGCCGGGGAAAGACCCTCCGGCTGGTGTATGTGCCGTCGGTGCTGCCCTACTTCGCCAGCGGCTGTGCCACCGCCCTGGGCCTGGCCTGGAAGGCCGGGGTGGCCGCCGAGGTGCTGTGCCAGCCCCGGCTGGCCATCGGCACCCGGCTCTACCGGGCCAAGATCACCCTGGAGACCCCCGACGTGTTCGCCTGGACGGTGGTGGTCATCGCCCTGAGCTTCCTGCTGGAGGTGGCCCTGGGGACCGCCCTCCGGCGGCTGGGAAGGGGGCGGAAGGCGTGATATCCGCGCGGAATATTACCGTCTGTTTTGGGGAGAAGGCGGTGCTGAACCGCTTCTCCCTGGAGCTGCCGGCGGAGGGGATCACCGCCCTGTCCGGCCCCTCCGGCTGTGGCAAGACCACCCTGCTGCGGGTGCTGGCGGGTCTCCAGCCTGTGGAGGGCGGCACGGTGTCCGTGCCGGAGCGGCCCACGCTCCTGTTCCAGGAGAACCGCCTGCTGCCCTGGCGCACGGTGGAGCAGCACATCACCGATGTGCTCCCCCGCGCCCGCCGGGGGGAGGCCCCCCGCTGGCTGGAGCTGGCGGAGCTGGAGGGGGAGGAGAAGTCCTGCCCAGGGCAGCTCTCCGGCGGCATGGGCCGGCGGCTGGCCCTGGCCCGGGCCCTGGCCTGCGGCGGGGGGCTCTACCTGCTGGACGAGCCCTTCACCGGCGTGGACGCCGGGCGGGCGGAGCGCATCCTCGCCCGGGTGCGGGCGCTGGGGGTGCCGGTGGTGCTCTCCAGCCACGAGGCGGAGATCCTGGCCCTGTGCGACCGGGTGATCCCCCTGGACGGCCCGCCCCTGCGGGTGACAGGCCCCTGACAAAAACAGGGATTTCCCTTTTCTCCCTTTTGTGCTATCATAAAGGAAAATCCTGGCGGCCATTCCGCCGCAGCGAAAGGAAGGGCACAGCATGAACACGGAAGCACTCAAGCTATTGAAGGAGCGGCGCAGCTGCCGCAGCTACAAGCCGGAGCAGATCACCGACGCCGAGCTGGACGCGGTGCTGGAGGCGGGCACCTACGCCCCCACCGCCAACGGCAGGCAGTCCCCCATTATCGTGGCGGTACAGAAGCCGGAGACCATCGCGCAGCTCCGGAGGATGAACGCCGACATCATGGGCAATCCGGAGGCCGACCCCTTCTACGGGGCCCCCACGGTGCTGGTCGTCCTGGCCGGGCTGGACAACCCCAACCGGGTGTATGACGGCAGCTGCGTCATGGACAACCTGCTCAACGCCGCCGAGGCGGCGGGCCTGGGTTCCTGCTGGATCCACCGGGCCCGGGAGGAGTTTGAGAGCGACGAGGGCAGGGCTCTGCTGAAGCAGTGGGGCATCGAGGGCGCCTACGAGGGCATCGGCCACTGCATCCTGGGCTACCGGGCCGACGCCAGGCCGGAGCCCGCCCCCCGCAAGGCCGACTATATCTACCGGGTGAAGTAACTCCCCCACTGTCAACAGGACGGCGCCGCAGGCTGCGGCGCCGTCTCTTTTTTTCCGGAAATGGGTCGAACCGCGTTGAAAATCCGGAGAGAGGGTGCTAAACTAAGGGCAAGATTCCTTCGGTATGGGAACCAACCGGCGGAAGCCCTCCACCAGTCCCCCGCCGGTGCCCCAGCCGGAAGCGACAGAGCGTAAGGAGGAATTCACCATGAAGTACCCGCACCCCTGGCGGCGTCTGGGCGCCCTGGCCTGCACAGCGGCCCTGACGCTTACCCTGATCCCCGCGGCGTCCGCGTCCGGCGGCGGCTACCGGCAGAGCGGCAGCCTGGACATGGACAAGCTCTCCCGGCAGGAGATCGCCGCCCTGCTGGCGGACAACTCCCTGGAGCTGCCCGGCCAGCTGTTTGAGGAGGAGCCCTCCGTCACCGCCCCCTACCGGGCGGGTCGGGTGACCGACCAGGCCCTGCAGGCGGCGGTGGACCGGCTCAACGCCCTGCGGCGCATCGCCGGCGTGCCCGACGTGGCCCTGGACAGCGCCCTGAGCGAGAACGCCCAGTACGGCGCGGTGCTGCTGGCGGCGTCGGACTTCTCCCACAGCCCCGCCCAGCCCGCCGACATGGACGGAAGCTTCTACCAGACGGCTTCGGAGGCCACCGGCTCCAGCAACATCTGCGCCGGGCGGAGCCTCACCGGCTCGGTGGACGCCTTTATGGACGACAGCGACGCCGGCAACATCGACCGGCTGGGCCACCGCCGGTGGCAGCTCAACCCCGACATGGGCAGGATCGGCTTTGGCTACGCCTACTCCGGCGCGTCCCGGTACGGCGCCTATGTGGCGGAAAAGGTCTTTGACCGCAGCGGCGCGGGCTGCGACTATGACTTTATCGCCTGGCCCGCCTCCGGCGACTTCCCCGCCCAGGAGGGCGGCACCACCCTCTTCGGCGGCAGCTGCGCCTGGAGCGTGACCCTCAACCCCCAGACGTATCAGACCCCCTCCCTGTCCGATGTCACCGTCACCCTGACCCGGGAGAGCGACGGCCGTACCTGGACCTTGGACAGCGGCACCCGGAACACCAGCGGCGACTACTTCAACGTGGACACCGGGGGCTACGGCGTCAGCAACTGCATCATCTTCCGGCCCAGCGGGGTAGACCGCTACGAGGGCGTGTACACCGTGGAGATCGACGGCCTGCGCACCATCGGCGGCGGCGCGGTGACCGACTTCGCCTACCAGGTGGCGTTCTTTGACGCCGCCCAGTCGGAGCCGGAGCCCACCCCGGAACCCACCCCCGAGCCGGAACCGGAGCCCGGGACGGAGACCAGCTTTGCCGACGTGCCCGCCTCCGCCTGGTACGCCCAGTATGCCCGGGAGGCCGCCCAGGCCGGGCTGATGACCGGCACCGCCCAGACCCGGTTCAGCCCCGACCAGACCCTGAGCGTGGCCGAGGTGGTCACCCTGGCGGCCCGGCTCCACGCCGAGCGGCAGGGGGAGACGGTGCCCCAGCGCCCCGGCGCGTGGTACCTGGGCGCCTATACCTACTGCGTGGATGAGGGTCTGTTTACCACCATGGAGGTGCCCTCCGGCATTCTGGAGCAGCCGGCCACCCGGTTCCAGATGGTGGAGCTGCTGGACCGGGCGGTGCCGGACAGCGAAAAGACCGCCATCCACGGCGATGCCGCCGCCCCTGACGTGGGGCCGGACTCCCCCTATCAGGAGGTGGTGAACCGCTGGTATCAGGCGGGCATCACCCAGGGGGACCAGAGCGGAAACTTCAACGGAGAGAACAACATCACCCGGGCCGAGACGGCAGCCATCCTGTGCCGCCTGGCCGGCCTGACCCCCCGCGTGTAGCACCTCAGAGAGAGATTTCAAAATCAGAGATGAAGGAGAGAAACCAGATCATGCACCTGAAACAGAGAGTGGGCGCCCTGCTGCTCACCGGCCTGCTGGCCCTGCCCCTGGCCGCCGTCCCCGCCCGTGCGGCGGGCTTCACCGACCTGCCCACCAACCACTGGGCCTATGAGGATCTGACCGAGGCCGCCGGCCTGGGCATCCTCCAGGGCACCGGCGGCGGGGCCATCAACCCCACCGGCACCCTGAGCTGGGGCCAGTTTCTGGCCATGACGGCCCGCACCTTTGCCCCCGACGCGTACGATGACGCCGTGGCGGATGGGGATGCCTGGGACCAGGCGGGCTACACCGCCGCAGTGGAGGCCCGCCTGCTGCGGGAGCGGGACGGCCTGCCCGTATCCCCTGACAGCTTGGGGCAGCCCGTGACCCGGCAGGACGCTGCCGTGGTGCTGGCAAATGCCCTGCCCGAGGAGGACGATGACTTCTACTCCTGGAGCTGGAGCTGGGAGACCAGGCAGCCCGTGGATCCCACTGCCTTTACCGACTGGCAGCAGATGGACGAGCTCCATCAGGACGCGGTGGCCGCCCTGGCCGGACAGTCCGTGATCACCGGTAAGGCCGACGGCTCCTTCGGCTACGCCGACAGCCTCCAGCGGGCCGACGGTGCCGTTTTGATCCTCCGGGTGCTGGAACAGGTGGATGAAAGCCTGGCCGGCCAGGAGAAATACGTCACCCTCCGGGTGGTGGACTCCGCCACCGGTGCGGCCATCCTGCCCGACCAGCAGGTGGAGCTGCCCATCGACACCCAGCTGATCACTGTGGCCTATGAGCTGGATGTGGGCTACTACAACTATGACTACGGCAGCCAGACCGCATCCCGCGTCAGCTCCGCCTGCGACACCTACACTCTCTACTACGAGCCCATGAGCGCCCAGGAGATCCAGGAGGAGCAGTTCTGGGACCAGGTGGAGCAGGGCACCGCTACCTGGGATGACTACTATCTCCAGGACTTCTGGCTGACCTACCAGGGGGAAAACCCCCGCAAGTGCCTGCTCCTCTTCGGCGACCAGAACAAACGGCGGTTCGCCAACCGGGCCGAGGCGGAGGCCTCCATGACCACAGTAATCATCCCGGTGTGGAAGCTGGTGAACGGCCAAAAGGCGGCCTCCACCATGAGTCTCTCCGTCCACAGCGCCATCGCCCAGGACGTGGTGGAGATCTTCACCGAGATCTACAACGACCCGGAGCAGTTCCCCATCCACGACGTGGGCGGCTACTCCTGGCGGGGGGACACCGCCACCGGCGAGCACAACTGCGGCACCGCCATCGACATCAACGCCAACGAGAACTACCAGATCCGCGACGGCCAGGTGCTGGCCGGCAGCTGCTGGGAGCCGGAGACCAACCCCTACTCCATCTCTCCCGACTCCTCCGTGGTGCGCATCTTCGCCGAGCACGGCTGGAGCTGGGGCGGCGACGCCTGGGCCTACAGCAGTGACGACTCCGAGGGCTACCACGACTATATGCACTTCTCCTATCTGGGCGAGTAAGGCCGCCCCGGCGGCCGAAAAAAGTGGGGGCTGATTCCATCTGGAATCAGCCCCCAGCGTGTCGAAAGACCCTCCCCGAAGGAAAGCCTCGCAGAGTTCGCGCCCGCAGGCGCGAATGAAGTCAAATCCGTTTTCAGACGCGACATGTGCGTGGCTGAAAACACTTCTCGGCCCACAAGTGTGAGGTTTGGCCACTTATAGGGGGCAAACCTTGCGCGCAGTGGGCCGCAATCTTTTCAAAAAAGCGGCCTGGCCGCTTTTTTGACAGTCACAGGGGATAGCGGTAGATCTTCTCCGTGTGGCCGTGGCCCACCGGGGCGTCTCCCACAAACTCCCAGCCGGTCTTTTCGTAGTAGTCCTCCAACTCGGTGATCAGGTAGAGCCAGTCATAGCGGCCCAGCGCCCGGGCCGCCTCGATGCTGGCGCGCTGAAGCGCCTGCCCGATGTGCCGGCTGCGGAACGCGGGATCCACGTACAGCACCGCCATCCAGGGGGAGAGATCCTGCCGGGTCTTGCAGTCGTTGCGCCACAGGGCCACCGTCCCCGCCGCCTGCCCGTTCCAGAGGGCCACCAGCTGCTGGGGCACCGTGTCCCGCAGCATGGAGTGGCGGGTGCGGAAGATGATCTCCTCCAGGGTGTAGCCGTCGGCCCTGGCCCACTCCTCCCACAGCCAGCGGGAGACCTGCTCGGTGTGCTCCGGCGCGTCCGCCAGATTGAGAATTTGCAGCTCGTCCATGTTGAAAACCTCCAGCCTGTATTTGCCTTTGGGATCACCCTGATTATAAGCCCGTCCCCGCGCCCCCGTCAAGGCGCCGACGCAGACTGCTCTTCGGCCTCCAGCAGGAAGGTGACAGGCCGCAGGCCGTCGGTACAGCATACCACACTGGCGCCGTCCTGCTTTTGCCAGGGTGTGTAGGTGGCGCCGCAGGAGAGGGCGGACACAGAGCGGTAGATGTCGATCCAGGCCCAGGGGCAGAAGCCCGCCGGCATCTCCGCCCCGCCGGTATAGAAAAATGTATCCCCCTCCTGAAAGAAATCACAGACGCACTCCTCCGGCGGCTCGGACAGATGCGCCCGGATCAGATCGGGGTAGAACCCCTTGCGCAGCACGGTAATCCTGACCTTTTTCATGGCGTGAGCTCCTTTCTCTCCGCTTCTTCTCTCTGAAATTCCGTCATGGTGCCCCAGTACCGCTTGGGCATCTGGGTCATGCGGCACCTGGGGTTGTAGCGCTCGGCGATGGTGATGGTGTCGTAGAACCGCCGCCACAGCCGGCGGTATTGCCGCTCCGCCTCCCCCGGCGCGCCGGGGGAGAAGTCCTCCGCCGGCACGATGGCCCAGTTCCCCGGCCGGTGGAGCAGAACCTCCCGGTGGGTGCGGTCGTGGAGGACGAAGTTCTCGCCGGGGTAGCGGGCGCAGAAGTGGGGCCGCAGCAGGGGGAGCACCCGGTTCTTGGGTTCAATCTCCCCCACCAGCACCCCGTCAAGCTCGGAGAAGCGGGTGAAGCCCTTGAGCAGGTGGGCCTCCCCGGTCAGGTGCTGGACGGCCTTCCACACCACGGCCACCCGCTCGTCTGCCAGGCCCCGGGTGAACCCGGGCCCCAGCTGGTAGCCCAGCCGCAGGAAGCGCCACAGGTGGAGCTCCTTCTCCTCCAGGCAGGTGAGAAAACCCTGCACCACCAGCCGCTTCCCCTCCGCCCCCAGCTTTTTGTCCAGGGACTGGTATACCCGCCGGGCCTTGGCCTGGTCTGTCCCGATGTGCCGCTCCGGCCACAGGGTGAGCCGCCCGTCCTCCGGGGTGGAGAAGCTCATGGGCTCCTCCCGGCCGGCGTAGCTGTCAAACACGCAGGTGAGAAACCCGGCGAAGCTGCCGTCGTACACATAGGAGACCTGTGTCCAGCTCATGCCGTCCCCTCCTGTCCCGCCGGAGCAAAGAGGGACAGCTGCTCCGGCTCCGCCCCCGCCAGGGCGGGCCTCTCCAGGGCCACCAGGTGGCGGAGCACCCCGTCCGGGTTCACCCGCAGGCCCTCCAGCATCTTCCCCGAGCAGGTGAGAAAGTACTGGGCCCGCTTGAGCACCACCCCCAGGGTTTTCAGGCCGGAGAAGGTGAGGGGGCCCACCCGCCGGGCGGTGAGGATGCGCCGTGCGGAGCGCACCCCGATGCCGGGCACCCGCAGCAGGGTCTCGTAGTCGGCCCGGTTGACCTCCACCGGGAAGAAGTCCAGGTGGCGCAGGGCCCAGGAGCACTTGGGATCCACCCTGGGGTCGAAGTTGGGCGCCGTGTCGTCCAGCAGCTCCTCCGCCCGGAAGTGGTAGAACCGCAGCAGCCAGTCCGCCTGGTACAGCCGGTGCTCCCGCAGCAGGGGCGGCTTGAAATCCGCCCGGGCGGGGAGGAGGGCGCTGTCCGACACCGGCATGTAGGCCGAGTAGAACACCCGCTTGAGCTGGTACTTGTCGTAGAGGGCCTGGGTGAGGGTGAGGATATGCCTGTCGCTCTCCGGCGTGGCTCCGATGATCATCTGGGTGGACTGGCCCGCCGGGGCAAACCGGGGGGCGTGGCGGTATTTTGCCAGCTCGCCGCGGCTCTCCCGGATGCCGTCCCGGATCTGGGCCATGGGGGCCAGGATGGCCCCCTTTTCCTTGTCGGGACACAGGCGGCTGAGGCTCTCCTCGCTGGGCAGCTCGATGTTGACGCTCAGCCGGTCGGCCAGCAGCCCCAGCCGCCGGGTGAGGAGGGGATCGGCCCCGGGGATGGCCTTGGCGTGGATGTAGCCATAGAAGCCGTACTCCTCCCGCAGGAGCCGGAGGGTCTCGATCATGGCCTCGGTGGTGCGGTCGGGGCCGCCCCACACGGCGGAGGAGAGGAACAGCCCCTCGATGTAGTTGCGCCGGTAGAAGGCGATGGTGAGCTCCGCCAGCTCCCGGGGGGTGAAGGCCGCCCTCGGCAGGTCGTTGGAGCGGCGGTTGACGCAGTAGGCGCAGTCGTAGGCGCAGCGATTGGTCAGCAGCACCTTCAGCAGGGTGACGCACCGGCCGTCGGCGGAGAAGGTGTGGCAGCAGCCGGCGGCCATGGTGCTGCCCAGCCCGCCGGGCCGGGCGGAGCGATCCAGCCCGCTGGAGGTGCAGGCCGCGTCGTACTTGGCCGCGTCGGCCAGGATGGTCAGCTTGTCCAGCAGCTCCACGCCGCTTTCCCCCCTCCCGTTTTTCTCCATTATAACTCGAACATACGTTCTGGTCAAGGGCAAAAAACGCGCCCGATCCCCGGCGGGATCGGGCGCGGTGCGCTCTGGCGCTCAGGCCTGGGTCTGGGCCTCCACATAGGCGTGGAAGGCCGCCTCGCCGGCGTCGGCGTCCTCGGCGATCAGGTAGAAGGCGTAGCCGTTCTCCACCAGGATCCGGGCGTCCTCCACCTTGGGCAGGTTCTGGGACAGATACCAGGAGAAGGTGTCGTGCTGGGCCTGGCGGTGGGCATCCAGGGCGGCCTTCACGGCCTCCTCGTCGGCGCCCTCGGCCAGCTTGCCGATCACCAGGGTGTCGGGGGTGGTGTTCATGGAGGTGAAGGCGATGAGCTGCTCAAAGGAGCCCTCGGGCAGCTGGAAGGCCTGCTCGGCCTCGCTGCCCTCGGTGCGCATGGCGTAGGCCATGCCGCTGTCCTCCATGATCTGGTAGGCGGCCTTCACCATGGGGTCGTTGTTGGGGGTGGTGATGTCGATGCGGTTCACGTCCAGCTCGGGGTTCAGGTTCACCGTGTAGCCCTCCCAGCCGTCAAACACGTCGGCGGAGACAAAGGTGACGCCGCCCACCACGGCCACGCCGTCCACCTCCACGGGGGCGTCGTTGACGGTGACGCTGTTGTCGGAGAAGCTGACCACAATCCGGTTGTCGCCGAAGTAGAACCAGCTCTCGTTGTTCTCCTCGTCCCAGTAGGCGGAGCCGTGGTCGGCCTCGGCCAGCAGGCGCAGGGGGAGCAGGGTGCCGCCCTCCACGCCGGGGATGCCGGTGAGATCCAGGGTCTCGCCGTTGAGCACCAGGGCGGTGCCGTAACCGGTGTCGGCGGAGATGGGCACGGCGGTCTCCTCCGCCGCCAGGGCGGGGGCGGTCAGGGAGCCGGCCAGGGCCAGCGTCAGGGCAAGGGTACCGATTTTTTTCATTTCCATTCTCCTTCTGTGTTGGGGTAAGCAGGCTCTTAGACGGCGCGGCCCGGAAAAAGATCCCGTTTTTTTCAATTATTTTGCCACCGGGGCGAATTTCCCCCGGATCAGGCCGCACAGGGCCGCCGGGGCGAGCTCCACCTGGGCGCCGATCTTTCCGGCGCTGACCACGATGGTGTCCAGGCCCTCCACGCTCTCGTCCAGCACGGTGGGAAACTGCTTCTTCATCCCCACCGGGGAGCAGC
Source organism: Flavonifractor sp. (assembly GCF_019422385.1). NCBI lineage: Bacteria > Bacillati > Bacillota > Clostridia > Eubacteriales > Oscillospiraceae > Flavonifractor > Flavonifractor sp. The sequence continues at coordinate 3,345 of NZ_JAHZDL010000046.1, read as the reverse complement.
CCCCGTGGACGTAGCCGGTGAGGGGGAGCAGCTGGGCCTGTTTGAGCATCTCGATGGACTTCTCCCCCGCCGCCCGGGCCGCCGCCTTGAGATCCAGTTCCCTTCCCACGGGGATGACGAACACGTAGTATTTTTTGCTGGCCCCCTGGGTCACCAGGGTCTTGCACACGCAGGAGGGATCCCGGTCAATGAGGGCGGCCACGCTCACCCCGTCCACCGCCCCGTCGGGGTGGGCGTAGTGGTGGGGGGTGTAGGCCACCTTTTTCTGGTCTAAAATCCGCATTACGTTGGTTTTTTCCTCCGCCATGGTTGCATCGCTCCCGTGATCTGGTATAAGATATATCGTAGGCTGGTTTGTCGAAAACCCCTCCAAGCCGCAGGGTTCGGAGGGAAAGATCGTGTGAAAGAAAACCGTCAGGGTTTTCTTTCGCGTGCAATCAAACGACTTTCTGAACCCGCAGAAAAGGGTTCAGAAAGTCCGGCAGCTTGTCCCAAAGGGCTTTGGCCCTCTGGGGCAAGCTGATCATACTACAAAAGAGGAGCGGATGCAAATGCTGAATCTGAATATCGACGAGGGGCGGGGGCAGCTCTTTAACATCGCCCAGCGGCTGCTGGCCATCGACAGCCCCAGCGGCTACACCGAACAGGCGGCCCGGGAGGTGGAGCAGATCGCCCGGGATCACAGCTACCCCACCCGCCGCACCAACAAGGGCAGCGTGATCGTGTCGGTGCCCGGCCGGGAGAAGGGGAAGAAGCTCGGCCTGTGCGCCCACATCGACACCCTGGGGCTGATGGTGCGCTCCATCACCGCCGACGGCATGCTGATGACCACCAGAATCGGCGGGCCCATCCTGCCCACCCTGGATGGGGAGTACTGCCGCATCCGCACCCGGGAGGGGAAGGTATACACCGGCACCATTCTGTCCCTCTCCCCGGCGGCCCACGTGTTTGACGACGTGCTCACCCGCCCCCGGGACGAGAAGAACCTGGCGGTGCGCATCGACGAGAAGGTGCGCACCCGGGAGGATGTGGAGGCCCTGGGCATCTGCGCCGGCGACTTCGTGTGCATCGACCCCAAGACGGAGGTGACGGAGAGCGGCTTCCTCAAGTCCCGCTTCATCGACGACAAGGGCAGCGCCGCCTGCCTGCTGACCCTGCTGCGGCTGATGCACTTCAACGGCCTGCGCCCCCGGTACGACACCGAGGTGTGCTTCACCGTCCACGAGGAGGTGGGCCACGGCGGCGCCACCCTGCCGGTGGTGGACGAGCTGCTGGCGGTGGACATGGGCTGCGTGGGGGACGATCTGAACTGCACCGAGTACCAGGTGTCCATCTGCGCCAAGGACAACAACGGCCCCTATGACTACGGCATGGTGACCCGGCTGGTGGAGCTGGCAAAGGCCAACGGGGTGGACTACGCCGTGGACATCTACCCCCACTACGGCTCCGACGTGGCGGCGGCCTGGGAGGCCGGGATGGACGCCCGGGGCGCCCTGATCGGCCCCGGCGTCCACGCCTCCCACGGCATGGAGCGCACCCACTACGACGGGCTGAAGGCCGCCATGGAGCTGACGGCCCTCTATCTGGAGCTGGCGTAGGGGAGCGCACCGCGCCCCGCCTCTTGTCACAGGAGCAAAGTTTTGATATAATTAAGGGTAATTTTGAGATATCCGAAAGGGGGCGGGCGGAGCGATGAAATATCAGGAGTGGCGCACGGCCGCCTGCGACCCCGCCGCCCGGCGCTCCATGGAGCGGGCGGGGGTGCCGCCCCTGGCGGCCCTGACCCTGTGCGCCCGGGGGCTGGACACGGTGGAGAAGGCCCGCTCCTTCCTGGATGCCGGGCGGGGCCAGCTGCTGGAGCCCCGTCTGATGAAGGACATGGATACGGCGGCTGCCCGGGTGCGGAGGGCCCTGGAGCGGTGGGAGCAGATCGCGGTCTACGGCGACTACGACGTGGACGGCATCACCGCCACCTGCCTGCTCACCGACTTCCTCCGCTCGGAGGGGGGCGAGGTGGTGCCCTACATCCCCGACCGGATGGAGGAGGGCTACGGCCTCAACCGGGAGGCGGTGGCCGCCCTCCACGCCCAGGGGGTGGGGCTGATCATCACGGTGGACTGCGGCATCACCGCCGTGGAGGAGGCCGCCTATGCCGCCGCCCTGGGGGTGGACGTGGTGATCACCGACCACCACGAGTGCAAGGAGGCCCTGCCCGCCGCCCTGGCGGTGGTGGATCCCCGGCGGCCCGACTGCCCCTACCCCTTCAAGTGCCTGGCCGGGGTGGGAGTGGCCCTCAAGCTGGTGCTGGCCCTGGGCGGGCCGGAGCGGCGGGAGGAGCTGCTGCGGAAATACGCCGATCTGGCGGCCATCGGCACGGTGGCCGACGTGATGAGCCTGACGGGGGAGAACCGCACCATCGTGCGCCTGGGGCTGGCGGAGCTGCGCCGCACCCGGCGGCCCGGCCTGAAGGCCCTGCTCCGCGAGGCGGGGCTGGAGGAGAAGCCCCTGACCTCCACGTCGGTGGGGTACACCCTGGCCCCCCGCATCAACGCCTCCGGCCGGATGGGCTGCGCCGCCCTGGCCGGCGAGCTGCTCCTCACGGGGGATCCCGTCCGGGGGGAGGAGCTGGCCCGCCAGCTGTGCACCCTCAACCGGGAGCGGCAGGCCATTGAGGCTGAGATCTACGCCCAGTGTCTGGAGCGTGCGGACGCCCTGCCGCAGTCGCGGCGGCACGCCCTGGTGCTCGCCGGCGAGCACTGGCACCAGGGGGTGGTGGGCATCGTGGCCTCCCGCCTGGCGGAGAGGTACGTCTGCCCCGCCTTCATGATCTGCCTGCAGGACGGGAAGGGGAAGGGCTCCTGCCGCTCCTTCGCCGGGTTCAACCTGTTCGCCGCGCTGGAGCACTGCGCCCCCCTGCTGGAGGGCTTCGGCGGCCACGCCCTGGCGGCGGGCTTCACCATCAAAGAGGAGAACATCCCCGCCTTTGCCGCCGCCATGAACGACTATGTCAGCGCCGCCACCGGCGGGCGGGAGATGGTCTCCGTGCTGGACGTGGACGGGGAGCTGGACGACCCCGGCCTGCTCACCCTGGAGGGGGTGGAGGGGCTGGATCTCCTGGAGCCCTACGGCGCCGGCAACCCCAAGCCGGTGTTCTCCCTGTCGGGCTGCCTCATCTCCGCCATGAGCGGGGTGGGGGGCGGCCGGCACCTGAAGCTGAAGCTGTCCGCCGGGGGCCGCTCCCTGGACGCCATCTTCTTCTCCGCCACCGCGGCGGAGGCGGGTGTGGAGGTGGGCGACCGGGTGGACGTGGCCTTCACCCCCCAGATCAACGAGTACCGGGGGTGG
>NZ_JAHZDL010000045.1:0-19924 GCF_019422385.1 Flavonifractor sp. | reverse complement strand
GACACCGGCGAGCAGGGCCTGGAGATCTGCGAGGCCCTGGTGCGCTCCGGCGCCATCGACGTGGTGGTGGTGGACTCGGTGGCGGCCCTGACCCCCCGGGCGGAGATCGAGGGCGACATGGGCGACTCCCACGTGGGCCTGCTGGCCCGGCTCATGAGCCAGGCTCTGCGCAAGCTGGCCGGCTGCATCTCCAAGACCAACTGCGTGGTGATCTTCATCAACCAGCTCCGGGAGAAGGTGGGCGTCATGTACGGCAACCCGGAGGTGACCACCGGCGGCCGGGCCCTGAAGTTCTACGCCTCGGTGCGCATCGATGTGCGGCGCATTGAGGCCCTCAAGAGCGGCTCGGAGATCATCGGCAACCGCACCCGGGCCAAGGTGGTGAAGAACAAGGTCTCTCCCCCCTTCAAGGAGGCGGAGTTTGACATCATGTACGGCGAGGGCATCTCCAAGGTGGGCGAGATCCTGGATCTGGCCACAAAGCTGGATCTGGTGCAGAAGTCGGGCTCCTGGTTCGCCATGGGGGAGACCCGCCTGGGCCAGGGCCGGGACGCGGCCAAGCAGTACCTGCGGGACAACCCGGAGGTGTGCGACCAGCTGGAGGCCGACATCCGCAGGAACTCCTACAAGCTGATGAGCAGCCAGGCCCGGGCCGCCGCCAAGGCGGCCGGCCGCGCGGTAGACGTGTCCGCCGAGGACTTCGAGGATGCGGATCAGTAAGCTTTCCCCATCTGCCCGCGTGGAGGGCCGCTGGCTCTGCCAGCTGGAGGACGGCACCCTGCTGACCATCGGGGAGGGGGAGGTGGTGTCCTTCGGCCTGGGCACCGGCGTGGAGCTGGATGCCGAGACGCTGGAGGCCCTCACCGCCGCCGCCCGGCTGACCCGGGTGAAGGAGAAGGCCCTGGAGCTACTCGCCGCCCGGCCCATGTCCCGGAAGGAGCTGGTGGACAAGCTCACCGCCCGCCCCCGGAACCCGGAAAAGGGGCCCCTGTGCGATGCGGAAACCGCCGGGCAGGCGGCCGACTGGCTGGAGGGGCTGGGCTACCTGAACGACAAGGAGTATGCCCGCATGGTGGCGGAGCACTGTGCCGCCAGGGGCTACGGCTCCGCCCGGGCCAGGGAGGAGCTGCGCCGCCGGGGTGTGCCCCGGGAGCACTGGGACACGGCCCTGGAGGGCATGGACGACCCGGCGGAGGCCATAGACGCTTTTCTGCGGAAAAAGCTGCGGTGGGCGGAGCTGTCCGACCCCAAGGTGCGCAAGCGCCTGTCCGACGCCCTGGCCCGCCGGGGCTTCCGGTGGGAGGACATCAGCGCCGGCCTGCGCCGTCTGGGCGCGGAGCCGGAGGAGTAAAAGCCGGCTTCCCGCCGGCCGGGTATTTCATAAGAAATGAACGGAGAAAGGAGCACCGCCATGGAGGCGAGAGAGGCCCTGCTGACCCGCCGGAGCATCCGGCGCTACAAGCCCGATCCCATTTCTGAGGAAGATCTGAAGGAGATCCTGGAGGCCGGCCTGTCTGCCCCCTCCGCAGTCAATATGCAGCACTGGTACTTCGTGGCGGTGCAGAGTCCGGAGGCCCTGGACGAGGTGAAGGCCGTCATGGGGGGCGTGGCGGAGAAGTTCCAGTCCGTGCTGGAGGAGCGGTTTTCCCGCAACCCGGAGCAGATCGGCATCACCAACCGCTTCCTGACCACCCTGGGGGGTGCGCCGGTGTGCGTGCTGGCCTTTTTCCTCAAGCCGGACTACCCCGACCGGGACGGGGCCATGCAGTCCGTGTCCGCCGCGCTGGAAAACCTGCTGCTGGCGGCGTGGGATAAGGGCATCGGCTCCTGCTGGCTGTCGGCGCCCCAGCGCATGGGCTTCGGCCCGGCCCTCCGGGAGCGCTTTGCCCCCGACAAGGGGGAGTTTGTGGCCATGGTCACCCTGGGCTACCCCGACCAGGCCCCCAAGATGCCCCCCAGACGGGATGGGCGCTACACGATTGTATAAGGAGACATTTCATTGAAGGTTGCATTTATCTCCCTGGGCTGCGCCAAGAATCTGGTCAATACCGAACAGATGATGGCCCTGACCCGGGATGCCGGGTATGAGCTGGTGTCCGACCCGGAGGGGGCGGACGTGGCGGTGCTCAACACCTGCGGCTTCATCGACTCCGCCAAGAGCGAGGCCATCCAGAATATCCTGGAGCTGGCCGCTCTGAAGGACGCGGGCAAGCTGGGCAAGCTGCTGGTGGCCGGCTGCCTGTCTCAGCGGTATCAGAGTGAGCTGGAGCAGGAGATGCCCGAGGTGGACGGCGTGCTGGGCACCGGCAGCTACACCGATATCGTCTCCGCCCTGGAGGAGGTGACCGCCGGCGGCCATCCCCGCCGCTTCGGCGACATCGACCACACGGAGGAGGACGGGGCCCGGGTGGTGTCCACGCCGCCCTACACCGCCTATCTGAAGATCGCCGAGGGCTGCGACAACCGCTGCTCCTACTGCATCATCCCCTATCTCCGGGGCCGCTACCGCAGCCGGAGCATGGAGTCACTGCTCGCCGAGGCCAAGGCCCTGGCCGACCGGGGGGTGCAGGAGCTGATTGTCATCGCCCAGGACATCACCCGCTACGGCACCGATCTCTATGGCCGCCGCCGGCTGGGGGAGCTGCTCACCGAGCTGTGCAAGCTGCCCTTCCACTGGATCCGCCTGCACTATCTGTACCCCGACGAGGTGGACGACGACCTGATCGACGTGATCGCCCGGGAGCACAAGATCCTCAAGTATATCGACATACCCCTCCAGCATATCAATGACGGGATCCTGAAGGCCATGAACCGCCGCTCCACCAAGGCGGAGATTATCGCCCTGCTGAACAAGCTGCGGCAGCGTCTGCCCGGCCTGGTGCTGCGCACCTCCCTGATCTGCGGCCTGCCCGGCGAGGGGGAGGCGGAGTTCGAGGAGCTGTGCGAATTCCTGCAGGACGCCGGCATCGAGCGGGCGGGCATTTTCCAGTTCTCCCCGGAGGAGGGCACCCCCGCCGCCGTCATGGAAAACCAGGTAGAGCCGGAGACGGCCGCCCGCCGGGTGGAGCTGCTGGTGGAGCTCCAGTCCCGGGTGATGGACGCCTACAACGAGAGCCGCCTGGGGGAGACCCTGGAGGTGCTTTGCGAGGGCTTCGACCCGGAGATGGGCTGCTACGCCGGCCGCTCCTATGCCGACTCCCCCGACGTGGACGGCAGGGTGTTCTTCACCGCCGCCGACCTGGTGCCCGCCGGCACCTTTGTCAATGTCCGCATCACCGGTACCAGCGACGGCGATCTCACCGGCGAGATAGAGGAGTGACACGACTTTGAATACCGCCAACAAGCTGACCATGCTCCGGGTGATTCTCATCCCGGTGTTTCTGGTGCTGCTCTACCTCCCCATCCCCTTCCACAGGGTCTTCGCCCTGGTGATCTTCATCCTGGCCAGCGTCACCGACTTCATCGACGGCTACATCGCCCGCCACTACAACCAGGTCACCGACTTCGGCAAGTTCATGGATCCCCTGGCGGATAAGCTGCTGGTGATGTCCGCCCTGCTGTGGTTTGTGGAGGCGGGCCGCCTGCCCGCCTGGGCCATGCTGGTGGTGGTGGCGCGGGAGTTTGCCGTCACCGCCCTGCGCCTCATCGCTGTGGAGCGGGGGCGGGTGATCGCCGCGGCCTGGTCGGGGAAGATCAAGACCGCCTCCACCATGGTGTGCATCTGCCTCATGCTGGTCTTCGCCCGGCCCTGGCTGGACGTGCTCTGCACGGTGGTGATCCTGGCTACCACGGTCTACTCCGGCGTGGAGTACTTTGTCAAGAACCGGGATGTGATCGACTGGAAAAACATGTAGCCCGGGCGGCCGCCCGGCACGCAGACAAGGAGGAAGCTTCTATGAGACGAGTGCTGGCGCTGCTGCTGGCCGCGGGCCTGCTGACCACCCCCGCCCTGGCGGCGGAGACCCCGGCGGAGGAGACCGCCGCCCGGGGCCTCTATGATCTGGGGCTTTTCAAGGGAGTGGGGTCCGGGGCGGACGGCGGCCCCGACTTCGGCCTGGACCGGGCCCCCAGCCGGGTGGAGGCCGTCACCATGCTGGTCCGGGCCCTGGGGGCCGGGGAGGCCGCCGAGGCCATGGGGAAGACCCACCCCTTCGCCGACGTGCCCGCCTGGGCCGACGGCTATGTGTCCTACGCCTACGGGGAGGGCCTCACCCGGGGGGTGTCGGAGACCGCCTTCGGGTCGGAGACCACCGCCACCTGCGGGATGTACCTCACCTTCATGCTCCGCGCCCTGGGCTATACGGAGGGGGAGGGCGGGGACTTCACCTATGACGACCCCTGGGCCCTGGCGGAGACGGCGGGCCTGCTCCCCGCCGGGGTGGACCGGGAGAACTTCACCCGGGGGGACGTGGCGGAGGTCACCGCCGCCGCCCTCCGGGCCGGCCGGAAGGGGGAGACGGCCACCCTGGCCGACGCCCTCATCGCCGCCGGGGCCTTCACGGAGGAGGCCTTCGCGGCCGCCTTCCCTGCGCCCATGAGCTATGGGGAGGCCCTGGAGGCCGTCACCGGCCAGGACTTTTTCACCGTGGAGCGGCAAGTGGAGACCCCGGCCTGCACCGTCGTGGCCGGCAGCGTGGGCGGGACGCCCCACGGCTCCTATGCCGCCATGTACCTGATTTTTAAGGCTGGCTCCCTCCCCGGGGAGGGGACGACGGTGGAGCTGCCCCTGGCGGCCGAAAATGCCTGGGGCGCCACCCGGCTCCCCGAGGAGTGGGCGCTCAGCGATGACCAGACCGTCCTCACCTACGCCTACCGCTTTGACGAGCCCCTGGTCAGCGACGGCCGGGTCTGGCACGAGGCGGGCACCTACCGCTACACCGTGGATCTGACCACCGGCGCGGTGGAGGAGGCGCTGGAGCCCCTCTCTCTGGACGAGACCCTCTCCTGGTTTGACGGGCAGGGCTACACCGTGGAGCGGACCCTGGACGCCCCCGCCTGCACGGTGGTGCTGTGCCACAGGACCCTGCGCAATACGGACGCCGCGGGCAGCGTGATCCGTGAGGCCGTGGATTACGAGCTCTACCTGGTCTACAAGGCGGGCGGGACCCAGCAGGCGGGGACCCGGCGGGAGCTGCCCCTCCCCCTGACCGACACCGAGACCACGGCGGCGGGGACCACCTACGCCGATACCGGCCGGGCGCCGGACACCCTGGAGCTCAGCGCCGACGGGGGGACCCTGACCTACTCCTACCGCTTTGACACGGCCCTGGCTGACCAGACGGGCGGCGAGATCCACAGGGCGGGCGTCTACCGGTACACGGTGAACCTGGCCGCCGGCAGCTGCACCCAGACCATCGACCCCCTGTAAGGGGAGAAAGCCGCGCCCTCGGCCGCCGGACGGCGGACGGGGGCGCTTTGCGCGGCGGCCCGCCGCGGAAAAGAGAAAAGGAGGAAACGCCATGCTGGACTTTACCCGGGCCCTCAGCCCGGACGCGCCCCTGATCCACCCCACCAGCCGGACGGTGAACTGCACCTTCGGACGGTATGTGGAGATCGGCGACCACTGCGTGCTGGAGGAGACAGAGGTGGGGGACTACACCTACTGCTTCGGCTGTAATGACGTGATCTATGCCGCGCTGGGCAGGTTCAACTCCATCGCCACCGGCGTGCGCATCAACCCGGTGCAGCACCCGGCCAAGTTCCGGGCGGCGGCCCACCACTTCACCTACCGCTGCTCCCACTACGGCTTGGGCCCCGATGACGACGGACTGATCGCCTGGCGGCGGCAGAACCGGGTGGCCACCGGGAACGACGTGTGGCTGGGCCACAACGCGGTGATCATGGGGGGCGTCACCATCAGCGACGGCGCGGTGGTGGGGGCCGGGGCGGTGGTGACCCACGACGTGGCCCCCTATGAGATCGTGGGCGGCGTTCCGGCCCGGCACATCGGCTGGCGCTATCCGCCGGAGCTCATTGCCGCTCTGGAGCGCATCCGCTGGTGGGACTGGAGCCATGAGACCCTGGGGGAGCGCCTGCGGGACTTTGACGACGTGGAGGCCTTCTGCGCCAAGTACGACCCAGGAGCCCCGGAAAAATGAGACAAAAACCGCACGGCTGCGGAAGCGGCCGTGCGGTTTCCTGTATCTGGTCAGATGAGCCCCATGGTGCGCAGGATGTAGAGCCAGAGGGTGAGGGTAAAGATGCTGAACAGGGTGGTGAGCATGACGGTGCTGGAGGTGAGAGTGCCCTCGTGGCCCATGCTGCGGGCCATGACAAAGCTGCTGACGGTGGTGGGGCTGGCCAGCATGGCCAGGGCGGCCACCAGTTTGTCGTCCCGGGCGCCCATGGCCACGGCGGCGGGGAGGAACACGGCGGCCAGCACCACCAGCTTGACCGCGGTGGCGGCCACGGCCGGCTTCCAGCGGCCCAGGGCCTTTTTCAGATCGAAGGAGGCGCCCAGGGCCATGAGGCCCAGGGGGGTGGCGGTGGCGGAGATGCTGTTCACCGTCTTCTCCATGATCAGCGGCTCGGGGATGCGCAGCAGAGTCCACACCAGGCCGACCACGATGCCCAGGATAATGGGGTTGGTGACAATGCCCTTGCAGGCCTTTTTCAGGGCCGCCCGGTTGACGCCGCTCTGCTGTGGGCTGGAGAGGGAGAGCACCAGCACCGCCGCCACGTTGTACAGGGGCACCGCGCCGATGATCACCAGGCTGGCCGCCCCGGCGTTGCCGTACAGGTTCTCCAGGAAGGCGGCACCCAGCAGGGCGATGCTGCTGCGGTAGCCCACCTGGACAAACTCCCCCCGGAGGGAGCGGTCTTTCCAGAACAGGCTGACGGCGGCGGTGAGGAGGATGGACAGGAGGGTGGCCAGGAAGCAGTAGAGGACGAAGGGGGCGTCCCACACAGAGAAGAAGTCGGATTCCACCAGATCCTTAAAGAGCATCACCGGCAGGCCGATCTTGAACACATAGCTGTTGAGCTTGTCCGCGAAGGCCTGGTCGAAAAAGCCCATCCGCCGGAAGAGCATGCCCAGCAGCATCATCAGGAAGATGGGCACGGTGGCGTTGAGGCAGTAGATCAGATTGTCCAGCATTTGAGAATCCCCCTGTGCGTTCCGATTCGAGTATGCGCGCAATAGGTATTATAGTCCCATCCGGGCGGGGAAACAAGACGGTTACCGCGGGGTAAGGGGCATGGGACAGGCCGCGGCGTGCATAGAGGTAGAGGGAAGGGGAGGGATGCGCCGTGCTGTGCCGGGTTTCCGAGCTACGGTACAAGGAGATGATCAACGTCACCGACGGCAGCCGATACGGCTACGTGGGGGACGCGGAGGTGGATCTGGAGACGGGGCAGGTGAGGGCCCTGGTGGTGCCGGGGCGGCTGCGGCTCTTCGGCCTGCTGGGCCGGGAGGAGGACACGGTGGTACCCTGGGAGGCGGTGCGCCGCATCGGCGCGGACATCATCCTGGTGGAGGGCGGCCCCATGGGGCGCATCGGCCGGGGGCGTCGGCAGAGCGGCGCCCTTTGACCAGAGCGGAACGGCGCCTCCCCGGTGCTCTCAGTCGGGTTGACAGAAAACAAGGCAGGTTGACAAAAACAGGGCAGGATGAGGTTGCGGGGATTGGCAGGACGTGGTATACTGCTGATTTAGAGTATCAAACCAGGAGGTACATCCCAATGTGCGGTATTGTCGGATTTGTTGGCCGGGAGGAGGCCGCCCCCATTCTGCTGGACGGCCTGGCCCGGCTGGAATATCGGGGCTATGACTCCGCGGGCATCGCGGTTTACGGGGAGCAGGAGGGCCTGCAGGTGGCCAAGGCCAAGGGCCGGCTTCAGGTGCTGTATGAGCTGGTGGAGGGGGGCAGAACTGTCCACGGCGCCATCGGCCTGGGCCACACCCGCTGGGCCACCCACGGGGAGCCCTCGGACGTGAACTCCCACCCCCAGGTCAGCGAGAGCGGCCGCTTTGCCGTGGTGCACAACGGCATCATCGAAAACTATATGGAGCTGCGGGAGTTTCTGGAGTCGGAGGGGGTCACCTTCGTTTCCCAGACCGACACCGAGGTGGTGGCCCAGCTGCTGGAGTACTACTACGACGGGGACATTCTGGCGACGGTGGGGAAGGTGCTGGGTCTGATTCAGGGGGCCTACGCCCTGGGCATCCTCAGCGCCGACTGTCCCGACCGGCTCATCGCCGCCCGGAAGGACAGCCCCCTGATCCTGGGCTTTGGAGACGGAGCCCACTTCCTGGCCTCCGATGTAACCGCCCTGATCAAGTACACCCGGGACGTGTGCTACCTGGACGACGGGGAGATCGCCGAGCTCACCGCCGACCACCTGTGGGTGTACGACGCCTACCTCCGCCCGGTGGAGAAGGAGCACCACCACGTGGACTGGGAGATCTCCGCCGCCGAGAAGGGCGGGTATGAGCACTTCATGGCCAAGGAGATCATGGAGCAGCCCGAGGCCTTCCGCAAGACCATCTCCCCCCGCATCCTGCAGGGGAAGGTGGCGCTGGACGGCCTGAGCCTGGAGGCGGACTACCTGCGGGAGATGGACAAGCTGTATGTCATCGCCTGCGGCTCCTCCTACCACGTGGGCATGGTGGCCAAGTACACCCTGGAGCGGCTGCTGCGCAAGCCGGTGGAGGTGACCCTGGCCTCCGAGTTCCGCTACTGCGACCCCATCGTCACCGACAAGACCCTGGCCCTGGTGATCAGCCAGTCCGGCGAGACGGTGGACACCCTGGCCGCCATGCGGGAGGCCCGGCGGCTGGGGGCCCGGGTGCTGTCCATCGTCAACGTGGTGGGCTCCACCATCGCCCGGGAGAGCGACGACGTGCTCTACACCTGGGCCGGGCCGGAGATCGCCGTGGCCACCACCAAGGCCTTCTCCACCCAGCTGGCGGTGGTGTACCTCATCGGCCTGTACTGCGCGGAAAAGCTGGGCACCCTGGAACAGGCGGAGTACGACGCCATCCTGGCGGAGCTCCAGACCATCCCCGACAAGCTGGAGCAGATTCTGGACAACCGGGCGGACATCCAGTATTTCGCCTCCCTCTACTTCAACCACCCCTCCATCTTCTTCATCGGCCGCAACGTGGACTACGCCATCGGCATGGAGGGCTCTCTGAAGCTGAAGGAGATCTCCTACATCCACTCCGAGGCCTACGCCGCCGGAGAGCTGAAGCACGGCACCATCTCCCTCATCGAGCCGGGCACCCTGGTGGTGGCCCTGGCCAGCTACGGCAAGCTCTTTGAAAAGACCATGAGCAATGTGGTGGAGGTCAAGAGCCGGGGGGCCGACGTACTGGGCCTCACCGTGGCCTCCCGGGCGGCGGACATGGCCAAGACGGTGGATCACGTGATCCCCGTGCCCGACACCCACCCCGTGCTGCTGCCCGTCCTGGATGTGGTGCCCATGCAGCTCTTTGCCTACTACGTGGCCCTCCAGCGGGGGTGTGACATCGATAAGCCCAGAAATCTTGCCAAGTCGGTGACTGTGGAGTGAGGAGAAGCGAATTGAAGAAGCTGTTTACTCTGGTTCTGGCCCTGCTCCTGGCTCTCTCCCTGTCCGCCTGCGGCGGCGGGGGAGAGGACGCGGGGGCGCAGGCCGTGGTGCGCTGCGGCCTGTCCAACGCGTGGGATTCCCTGATGCCCTACAACAGCCCGTCGGGGAGCAACTACTCCCGCATCATCTACGACAAGATTTACGACCGCCTGGCCTACGTCCACGCCGACGGCGCCCTGGATCCCCGGGGGGCCGAGTCCTGGGAGAGCGCCGACGGCGGCTATGCCGTCCTGTTCCACCTGGATCAGGGGGCGGCCTTCCACGACGGCACCCCGGTGACGGCGGAGCACTGGGCGGACACCATCGCCCTGCTGACCGACCCGGACTGCCCCACCCTGGGCCGCGCGGCCTTCTCCGTGCTCGCCGGCACCGACGACAACGGCGCGGCGGTGGAGGGGGAGGCCCTGGGGGCGGAGGCGGTGGACGACTACACCCTCAGGCTCACCTTCAAGACCCCCACCACCCCGGAGGACTTCCTGCTGGACAGGAACCGGGAGTACTACGTGCTGCCCACCCACCTGCTGGAGGGGGTGGAGCCGTCACAGCTCATGGATCTGGAGCTGTGGGACAAGCCCATCGGCTCCGGCCCCTGCAAATTCGTCTCCGAGACCCCGGGCAGCCAGCTGGTGCTGGAGGCCAACAAGGACTACCAGCTGGGGGCGCCCGGCTTTGACCAGCTGGTGATCCGGGTCATCGACAAGTCCAACCTGCTCACCTCCCTGATCGCCGGGGATCTGGACTACTACGCTTTCGGCGGCAACGTGTCGGTGGAGGACGCCCAGGTGGCTGAGGAGGCGGGCCTGACGGTGGCGGAGGGCACGGTGCCCAACTACTTCTACGAGCTGATGCTCAACAACGAGACCATCCCCAGCGCGGCCATCCGCCGGGCCATCGATCTGGCCCTGGACAAGGAGGCCCTGTGCCTCCAGTCGGCCCAGGGCCTGGGGGAGCCGGCGGCCTCGGATCTCACCCCCGGCACGGGGTATGACAGCGGCCTGACTTGGAGCCGGGACGTGGAGGGGGCGAAGGCCCTGCTGGAGCAGGGGGGCTATGACGGCCGGACTTACACCCTGGCCTGCACCTCCAACCGCTCCGGCCTGGCCGCCCTCATGCAGCAGGAGCTGGCCGAGGCGGGGGTCGCTGTTGTCATTGAGACGGTGGACTCCGCCACCCTGTTTGCCGGCATGGCGGACGGGAAGTACGACATGGCCATCGCCAGCCACACCCCTGGCGCCCTGCCCCTGTGGTTCACCGCCAGCCGGTTTGCCGAGGGCAACAACATCTTCCACGTGGCGGATCTCACCCCCTACACGGACTATATCTCCGCCATCCAGGGGGAGGCCGACCAGACCCGGCGGCAGGCCCTGGTGACGGAGTTCCAGGCCTTCCTGGCCCAGGAGCGGCCCTTCATCCCCCTGTGGTTCAGCCGCACCCTCCACGTCCAGTCCCCCACGGTGGACGGCATCGACTACCCCTCCTCCACCTTCTCCAACGAGAACGTGTGGGACTGGGAGTACCGGGGATGAGGGCCGGCGCGCTCTGCATGCGTTATTTGTCAGAAATCGAAACAGAAGAGAAAACCTCCGTAGGGCCGGCCCATACGGCCCGTGCCTCCCGAGAGAGGCCGGAAGTGCAGGAGGAATCAAGCTATGGGACGCTATATTCGCCGCCGTCTGCTGACGGCAATCCCCGTCTTTCTGGGCATCACCCTGCTGGTCTTCGGGATGCTCCACCTGGCCGCGGGCTCGGTGCTGGATCTGATGGGGGAGGGGAGTGCCTCCAGCGCCGCCGACAAGGCGGCGCTGGAGGCGTCTCTCGGCCTGGACAGGCCCCTGCCCGTCCAGTACCTGGACTGGCTCTCCGGCCTGCTCCGGGGTGATCTGGGGGAGTCCTACCTGACGGGGAAGGACGTGGCCGGGCTGATCGCCCAGCGGGTGGGCCCCTCCCTGCTGCTGACGGGGACGGGGGTGCTGCTGGCTGTCGCCATCGCCCTCCCCCTGGGGATACTGGCGGCCTGGAAGCCCGGTTCGGCCTGGGACAAGGCCGCATCCGCCCTGTCCCTGCTCAGCTTCGGGGTGCCGGGCTTCTTCCTCTGCCTGGTGGGGATCCTGGTGTTCTCGGTCTTCCTGGGCTGGCTGCCCGCCCAGGGCATGTATGAATACGGGGTGTTCACCGGGATGGGGGATCTGCTCCGCCACCTGGTGCTCCCCGCCGGGGTGGTGTGCCTCAGCGGCGTGGGGGAGCTGGTGAAGCAGACCCGGGCCGCCTGCCTGGAGGGGCTGGGGGAGGACTACATCCTCACTGCCCGGGCCAAGGGCCTGAAAGAGGGGGCGGTGATGGTGCGCCACGCCTTCCGGGGGTCGCTGCTGCCGGTGCTCACCACCATCCTGAGCCACATCCCCCACATCATCGGCGGCTCGGTGGTGGTGGAGCGGGTGTTCGGCTGGCCGGGCATGGGCAGCCTGCTCTTTGACGGCATCGACAGCCGGGACGACGCCGTGGTCATGGGGGTGACGGTGGTGATCGCCCTCACTGTGCTCCTCACCAATCTGCTGCTGGATCTGGTCTACGGGCTGGCCGATCCCCGGGTGCGCTATGAGAAGGGGTAGAGCGGAGGGGCGCAGCCCCTGGGCCAGGCTCCTGCGGGATCGGCGGGCGGTGTTCTGCCTGGCCGTCCTGGCGGCGGAGCTGCTGGCGGTGCTGCTGCTGCCCCCGCTGCTGGGGCTGGATCCCTACACCAGCGATCTGGCGGCGGGCTTCTGGGCGCCCCCCTCCGCCGCCCATCCCCTGGGCACCGACGACGTGGGGCGGGATCTGCTGGCGCGGCTGGTATGCGGCGGCCGGGTGTCCCTGGCGGTGGGGCTGTGCTCGGCGGCCCTCAGTGTCCTGGTGGGGGTGCCCCTGGGCCTGCTGGCGGGCTACCGCCGGGGGGCGTGGGAGTTCTGGCTCATGCGCCTGGCCGACGTGCTCCAGAGCTTTCCCAGTATTGTGCTGGTGCTCTGCCTGGTGACCCTGGCGGGGCCGTCGGCGGTCAACCTGGTGCTGGTGCTGGGCCTGCTGGGCTGGACGGACATCGCCCGGCTGGTGTACGGCAACACCCTCTCCGTCCGGGAGCAGGAGTACGTTCTGGCGGCCCGGGCCCTGGGGGGGCGGACGGGGCGGATCCTCCGGCGCAATGTGCTGCCCAATGTGATCTCGCCGGTGTGGTGCGCCTTCCCCCTGCGGGCGGGCCGGGCCATCCTGTCCGAGTCCAGCCTCAGCTTTCTGGGCGTGGGCATCCGCACCCCCCAGGCCTCCTGGGGCAGCCTGATCCAATACGCCGTCAGCCTGCCCGTGCTGGCGGGCCGGCCCTGGGTGTGGGTGCCGCCGGCGGCGTGTATGCTGCTCACGGTGTTCTGCCTCCAGGGTGTGGGGGACGGCCTGCGGGACGCCCTGGATCCCCGCGGGCGGGCGGGACAGGACGGAAAGCGGCCATGCCGGGTAAAAAGTAACGGAATCCCGAAATATTAGCCCTATTTTTCGGGATTAAATTCTTTCTAATCTGAAACTTAACAATTCGTTCACAAAATAGCGGGGTAAGTCTGTTAAAATAATAACAGACTTACTGAGGAAGGCGACCTTGGCCCAGGAAAGGACCAGAGGCCGCCTTTTTTTGAGGGGGGTGTGGGATATGGATGCGATACAGGCAGAAGAAGGATACAGGCAAGGAACGGGGCGGCTGAACAGCGCCTAAATGAAAAGAGAGGTGAATCCATGCGGAAAAAACTCAAGGAAAAGATTTCGGAATCCCTGACCTCGGTGCTCCCGGTCACGGTGATTGTGCTGATTCTCAGCTTTACATTGACCCCCATGCCCAACGGGACGATGCTCCTGTTTCTGCTGGGGGCGGCCATGCTGATTCTGGGCATGGGCTTTTTCTCCCTGGGAGCGGACATGGCCATGGTGCCCATCGGCGAGCAGATGGGCCGCAGACTGGGCCCGGGCAGCAGGCTGCCCATGGTCATTGTGGTGTGCTTCCTCATCGGCGTGTTCGTCACCATCGCCGAGCCGGATCTCACCGTGCTGGCCAAGCAGGTGCCCGCCGTGCCTGATCTGGTCATTATTCTCACCGTGGCGGTGGGCGTGGGTGTGTTCCTGGTGGCCTCCATGCTGCGCACCCGGTTCAACATCCCCCTGGCGCCCACCCTGCTGGTGCTCTATATCGGGGTGTTTCTCCTGTCCATCTTTGTGCCCAACGAGTTTCTGGCGGTGGCCTTTGACTCCGGCGGCGTGACCACCGGCCCCATCACGGTGCCCTTCATCATGGCGCTGGGCACCGGCATCGCCAGCATCCAGGGCAGGGAGGAGGACAACTTCGGCATGGTGGCCATGTGCAGCGTAGGCCCCATCCTGGCGGTCATGGTGCTGGGCATCTGCTTTCAGTCCACGGACGTGGCCTACACCCCCTTTCACATCCCCACCGTCCTGGACTCCCAGGACGCGGGGCGGGAGTTCCTCAACGGCCTGCCCGCCTATATGGAGGAGGTGGCCCTGGGCCTGTTGCCCATTGTGGTGTTCTTCGCCCTGTTCCAGATGATCTCCATCCGCCTGAAAAAGCGGGCGGTGATCAAGATCATCGTGGGCATGGTCTATACCTACATCGGCCTGGTACTGTTCCTCACCGGCGTCAACGTGGGCTTCATGCCCGCAGGCTATTTTCTGGGCGGTGCCCTGGGGTCGCTGCCTGTGTACTGGCTCCTGGTGCCCATCGGCATGGTGGTGGGCTACTTCATTGTGGCGGCGGAGCCGGCGGTTCACGTGCTCAACAAACAGGTGGAGGAGGTCACCAGCGGCGCCATTCCCCAGAAGGCCATCGGCCTGGCCCTGTCTATCGGCGTGTCGGTCTCCATCGGCCTGGCCATGCTGCGGGTGTGCCTGGGCATCCCCATCTACTTCCTGCTGGTGCCGGGCTATGCCATCGCCCTGATCCTCATGTTTTTCGTCCCCAAGATCTTCACCGGCATCGCCTTTGACTCCGGCGGAGTGGCGTCCGGCCCCATGACGGCCACCTTCCTGCTGCCCCTGACCATGGGCGCCTGCGAGGCCCTGGGACGGGACGTGCTGACCGACGCCTTCGGCGTGGTGGCCATGGTGGCCATGACGCCGCTGATCACCATCCAGCTGCTGGGCCTGTTCTACCAGTGGAAGGTGCGCCGCACCCAGGAGGTCACCCCGGCCGAGGAGCGGGAGATCCAGCTGGTGGACGGCATTATCGACTATGACGAGGAGGTGGAGGCATGACAGACGGAAACAGGCTGCCCCGGCTCAAGCTGATGGTTACCATCATCGACCGGGACAAGGGCGCCCTGGCGGTGAGTCTGTTCCGCGCCCACCATCTGCACTTCGACTATCTCTGCATGGGGCTGGGTACAGCCAGCTCCCGGATCCTGGACTATTTCGGCCTGTCCGAGACGGAGAAGGACGTGGTGTTCACCCTGGTGCCGGAGCCCTGCGTGGGGAAGATCCTCCGCCTGACGGCGGAAAAATTCCAGATCCACCGGCCCGGGCAGGGGATCCTGTTCACGGTGCCCCTGTCGGCGGTGAGCGCCCAGGTGCCCCAGGTGCTGTGCAAAAAAGAATATCTGGCCGAAGACGGCGCGGAGGAGGCGGAGAACATGGAGCATACCAAGCAGTACACCCTGATTCTGGCGGTGGTCAACCACGGCAGCGTGGACGCCGTCATGGACGCGGCCCGGAGCGAGGGAGCCCGGGGCGGCACCGTTCTCTACGCCCGCCGTGTGGGCATGGAGGACATGGAGAACGTGCTGGGCTTTACCTTCCAGCCGGAGAAGGAGGTGGTGGCCATCCTGGCGCCCAAGACGCAGAAGAAGGCGCTGATGGAGGCCATCAACCGCTCCGCGGGCCTGACCACCGAGGCCAGGGGCATCCTCTTTGCCCTCCCCGTGGACGATCTCATCGGGCTCCAGCCTCCCATTGACAACGGGGCGGGGCAGGAGTAGGATGTTGTCAGAGGGGCGGGCCCCGCACAGGCGGCCTGTCCGCAGGAGAGAAGCAGGGCTCCCGGCTGCGGCTGGGGAGGCCCTGCCGGGAGAGAGGGGGAGGGCCCGTCATGACAAAGATCATTGAACTGAAGGACAGGCGGCAGTTCCGCATTCTGCTCAATCCGGTGCGGCAGGATATTCTCCATCTGCTCCGACGGGCGGCACGGCCCATGACGGCCAGCGCCGTGGCGGAGCGGATGCTTCTCTCGCCCAGCGCGGCCCAGGCCCACCTGCAGCGGCTGGTGGAGCTGGGCGCTGTGGAGCAGGTGGCGGTCAGCGGCCGCCCCGCGGCCCTCTACCGGATCGCCGACGCGGAGATCCGCCTGGATCTGGGCCGCAAGGACGGCTTCCAGGGTGAGCGGGAGGCTTTGGCCGCCCAGATGATGGACGGCACTTTCCGGGGCATCCTCCACGCGGCCTACAGCCACGGGGAGAAGGAGCTGGAGGACTGCCGCCAGTTCCAGTTCGGCGCCCTCCACCTGAAGCCGGAGGAGCGGGCTGAGCTTCAGAAGATTGTGGAGGACTATCTCCGGGCTCACGGAGCCCCCCAGGCGGAGGCGGAGCACTGGGAGTATGTCCTGATGGCCTACCGGGCCGATGACGTGAAGCCCTGAGCATCCTGCCGGCTTCCCGATACAGCACAAAAATTCCCCCGCCGGGGCCCGCGCAACGCGGCCCCGGCGGGGGAAATCTGTTTTGGTGGCACCAAAGGCCCCCAGCTAGGCTGGGGGTAAAAAATAGCTTATAGCGAGGTGGAAAGTAGAAAAAGAAAAAACTCCCTGATAAGGTAGAAGTGGTTTGCCGACCACACAACTACGATAAAGTATAGTAAAAGAGTTTGTTGACCCGTTTACGGGTCGCGAGAACAAGAAGGCATAGAAGGAACCCCTTAAGGGGTAGCCCGAGAAAGAAATGCAGTCGGCAAACCTTTCGGGGCCCCTTAAGGGGCTTCGTCCGTATCAGGCCCTTATAGTGCCTGCTCAAGCCTCCGGCTTAGCCGGAGGTCTGGCTATCTATGTAAAAACCGCTCTGGCGGGCGGGAAAAGAGGGGGAGGACGGCGGTAAAGGTCACCGTGCCGCCGGAGAGGCGGGCGGTGAGCCGTCCGTGGTGCCGGGCCACGATGGCCCGGGCGGTGGACAGGCCGATGCCGTAGCCGCCGCTGCTGCGGGCGCGGGAGGAATCCGCCCGGTAAAACCGGTCAAACAGGCGGGGAAGCTGGGCGGCGTCCAGCCTGGCGCAGGGGTTGGAGACAGACAGCACGGTCCAGCGGCCCCGGCGGGCCAGGGTAAGACGGATGGCACCGCCCTCGTCGCAGTACTTGACCGCGTTGTCCAGCAGCAGGGCGCACAGGCGGGCCAGGTTGTCCTCCACACCGGGGAGCACCAGCTCCGGCTCAATCCGGCCGTCCAGGGTTTTGCCGGCGGCCTCGGCCAGGGGGCGGAAGTCCTCCAGGGCCCGCTCCGCCACCCGTCCCAGGGGCACGGGGGCGGCGGCCTCGTCGGGCAGGGCCTCCTCGGTGCGGGCCAGCTCGATCAGGTTCTGGATCAGCCGATCCAGCCGCCCCACCTGGGCCCGGGTGCTCTCCAGCCACTGGTTCTCCCCCAGGGAGGCGGAGAGCAGGCCGGTGTTGGCGGAGATGATGGCAAGGGGGGTCTTGAGCTCGTGGGAGGCATCGGTGACGAACTGGCGCTGCCGCTCCAGGTTCTCCACAAAGGGGCGGGTGACCCGCCGGGAGAGGAGGAGCAGCAGCAGGAACACGGTGAGCAGGCAGACACCGGCGGCCAGCAGGGAGATGCGCAGCACGCCGCCCGCCCCCTGAAGCTGGAGGAAGCAGTCCAGCACCACGATGGTGGTGCCGCCGCCGAGCTCGGCAAAGACGCCGTAGCGGTAATAGCTGGTGTACCCGGAATGCTTTCCTCCGTCCAGGATATTGCCCACCCATTCCACCACCATCTGGCGATCCAGGGCGGCAATGTGCTCGGCGTCCACCTCGGTGACCTCCCGGTTTTCCGTCAGGTGGACGATGAAGTATCTGGTCTCAAAGGGGGTCTCCGGGGTGACCTGAAACCCGCCGTGGGCCGCCGGATCCACCGGCGCGTCGGGGATCTGAAAGGCGCCTCCGGTCTGGTGGAGCATCTCCACCGCCGCGTCAGCCCGCTGGGTGACCATGTGCCGGTAGCCCAGGTTGATGGCCAGGCAGAGCAAGGCCAGGGTGCCGGCCAGGGAGGCCATGGCGATGAGCAGGAAGCGGCGGCGGAGGGCGCGGATCACGCCCCCACCTCCAGGGTGTAGCCCCGGCCCCGGCTGACGGTGATGCGCACGGTGGAGTGCAGCCCCTCCAGCTTGCGGCGCAGATAGGAGATGTAAGCCCATACCACGTTGACCTCCGCCTCGCTCTCATAGCCCCAGATGCGCTCCATCAGCTGCTCGGTGGACAAAAAGCCGCCCCGCTGGCGCATGAGCAGCTCCAGCAGCTGGAACTCCTTGTTGCCCAGGCGTACCGAGGCGCCGTGGGCGGACAGCTCGAAGGTGTCCCGGTCGAGGGTCAGATCCCCCGCCGTCATCTGGCTGGGGGTATAGGCGGTACCCCGGCGGGTGAGGGCCCGCACCCGGGCCACCAGCTCCCCCATGTCGAAGGGCTTGGGCAGGTAGTCGTCCGCCCCGGCGTTGAGGCCGCGGATGCGGTCGTCCACCCCGCTTCTGGCGGTGAGCAGGAGCACGGGGGTGGATACCCCCTTTTCCCGCAGCAGCCGGAGCACCTCCAGCCCGTTCCGCCGGGGCATCATGATGTCCAGCACCAGGCCGTCGTAGTTCTCCGCCAGGCCGTAGTCCAGGGCGTCGTCCCCGTCGTGCACCACGTCCACCGAGTAGTGCTCCCGCTTGAGCATGGCCTCCAGGGCGGCGGCCAGCTCCGGCTCGTCCTCGGCGATCAGAATCCGCATGGTTCAAGACTCCTTTTTTGGTCAGGTATCGTGCTCCAGTTTAAGCGGATTCTGTGCCGTGGCTGTGGACAAATCTTGAACGTTTTGCAAATATTATGATGCGGACGGCTCCGCCGCCGTCAGGGAACAGGTCAGGGTGCCGCCGTCGCCCATGGCGAGGGTGATCGCCGCCTCCGCCGATTCGGTCAGGACGGTGAGGGAGGCGGTGCCGTCCCCGTTGTCCACCGCGTCGGTGAGCGAGCCCTCGGAGAGCTGGAGCTCCAGGGTGCCCAGCTCCGCCCCGGAGGCGTCGGTGAGCACCAGCTCCGCCGTGCCCGTACGGGGCAGGCCGCTCACGGTGAGGGTGCCGTCCTCCTCGGCGGGGTAGTCCGCCTGATCCTCCCCGATGGTGAGCTGGAGCGAGGCGTCGGACAGGGGAGCGCCGTCGGCATCCAGCAGGGTGAAGGCGAGAGTCAGGCCGGCATCTGCCGTCTCATCGGGGGCGGCGGTCTCCTGGACGGCGTCCTCCTCCTCTGCAGCGGGGGTGGCGGATACGCTCTCCGTCTCTTCGGGGGTGGGGCTGACAGTCTCCTCCTCCTGGCCGGAATCGGCGGAACAGGCGGTCAGCGCCGCCAGCAGCAAAGCCCCGCACAGGCCCAGGGCCAGCCATTTGGTTCGTTTCAAAAGAATCACTCCATTCCATAGGTGTCCGGGGGTCTCCCGGTGCCCACAGGATAGCACGCCAACTCAAAAGGAACTTAAAGGATCTGCCGCGTCTTGACACCGGTGGGGAGGCTGGGGTAAAATGCAGCTGTACAGACCAAATGGAAACCAAGGGGGAGGGAGAAACCATGCCGGCAGAGGCAAAGACCCTTCCGGCCTGCCCGGTGGAGACCACGCTGACCCTGATCAGCGACAAGTGGAAGGTGCTCATACTCCGGGATCTGATGCCGGGCACCAGGCGCTTCGGGGAGCTGAAAAAGTCCCTGGGCACGGTGAGCCAGAAGGTGCTCACCGCCCAGCTTCGGGAGATGGAGGGGAGCGGCCTGCTCACCCGCACGGTGTACCCGGAGGTGCCGCCCCGGGTGGAGTACACCCTCACCGAGCTGGGGTACAGCCTCAAGCCCGTCCTGGACGCCATGCAGAGCTGGGGTGAGGCGTACAAGACCAGGAGCGGGAATGGAACATTGACCGTATAAGGACAGCATAGAAAGGCAGGCGCGCCGCGGGACTCTGCGGCGCGCCTCAGTGTGTCGAAAAAGCGGCTTTGCCGCTTTTTCGAGAAAGACCACATGGCGGAAGAGGTTCGTTTTCTTACGAAAAAGTCACCCCTTCCGCCATGAGAAGTGTCATTTCCGAGGCGCATGTCCCCGGAAATGACGGATTTTG
>NZ_JAHZDL010000044.1:0-19928 GCF_019422385.1 Flavonifractor sp. | reverse complement strand
TGACCTTGCCCACGGCCTTGGCGGCGCCGGTGGAGGAGGGGATGATGTTGCCGGCAGCGGCACGGCCGCCGCGCCAGTCCTTCTTGGAGGGGCCGTCCACGGTCTTCTGGGTGGCGGTGGTGGAGTGGACGGTGGTCATCAGGCCGTCGGTGATGCCCCAGTTCTCATGCAGCACCTTGGCGATGGGGGCCAGGCAGTTGGTGGTGCAGGAGGCGTTGGACACGAAGGTCATGTCGGGGGTGTACTTGTCCAGGTTGACGCCGCAGACGAACATGGGGGTGTCGTCCTTGGAGGGAGCGGACATGACCACCTTCTTGGCGCCGGCGTCGATGTGGGCCTGGGCCTTCTCCTTGGTCAGGAACACGCCGGTGGACTCCACCACGTACTCGGCGCCCACCTCGCCCCAGGGGATGTCCTTGGGATCCATGCAGGCGAAGAAGCGAACCTTCTTGCCGTTGACGATGATGGCGTCGTCGGTGTACTCGATGGTGCCGTCAAAGCGGCCGTGCATGGTATCGTAACGGAGCATATAGGCCATGTAGTCGGGGGTCATGAAGGGATCGTTGATGCCGACAAACTCGATGTCAGGACGGTTGATGCCCGCGCGGAAGACCAGACGGCCGATGCGGCCGAAGCCGTTAATGCCAACTTTAATGCTCATAATGAATCGCTCCTTTGTTCTAAATAGATTCTTAGATGCTCTTATTCAGCGCGCCTACATTATAAACGAAACCGCGCCGGTTGAAAAGGGGGAAATGCGAAATCTTACTGGGGAAACTATATAAATTTACAGGGGGAGTATCGGTAAACGCGGCGGTTTCGACAGATTTCGACATTTTCGCTTGAGGCTCGAGCCAAATTTTGTTATACTGGCTTTACCATAGGAATTTAGGGCCGGCCTGCACAAGCTATGGATGACCGGAAGGAGGGGAGCCGTTTGGCATTTCAGACGGAGGATCTGGGGCCGCTCCTGGCGGAGCAGCTCCGGCAGCAGATGAACAACCTGGCGGCGGCGGTGCAGCTGCTCACCCCGGTGGTGCAGGAAAAGGGGGGCGCGCAGTACGACCCCTATCTGGCCATCCTGCACCAGAGCCTGTACCGCATGATGCGCATGGTGGGCAACCTGGAGTACCTGGAGCTGCCCGAAGAGGATACGCCCCTGCGGGAGACCACCCTGGATCTGGCCGGCATGTGCCGGGAGCTGGGGCGGCAGGTGAGCGCCTTGGCGGAGCTGGCCGGGGTGGCCTTCACCTGGGAGGAGGAGGACGGCAGCCTGCTCACCCACGGGGACGCCGCCCAGCTGCGCCGGATGCTGCTCAACCTGATCTCCAATGCCCTCCGGGCGGCGGGAGAGGGCGGCCGGGCGGGGATGCGCCTGGCCCGGCGGGACGGCCGGGCGGTCATCACCGTGTGGGACAGCGGGGCGGGCTTTACGCCGGAGGCCGACGAGAACACCCTGCTCCAGCGGCCGGGGAGCCTGGGCCTGGGCCTGCGGGTGGCCCGCCGCATCGCCGCGGCCCACGGGGGCACCATTGTGGTTCAGCAGCAGGAGGGGCGGGGCTCCCGCGCCGTCGTCTCTCTCCCCCTCCGGCCGCCGGAGAAGGGCGAGGTGCTGAAAACCCCCGCCATGGGCTTTGACGGCAGCGGCGGCTTCTCCGACGTGCTGGTGGAGCTGTCCGGTGTGCTGCCCTACCGGGCCTTCCTGCCCGAGGATCTGGAATGAAAGCAGCCGCAAAAAAGGAGGAGACATGGCCGCGGCCATGTCTCCTCCTTTTGGCTGTCAGGCGCAGAAGCGGTGGCTGCCGATGACCTTGATCAGGGGCCGGCTCCAGATCCACGCGCTGGTGGCGGTGCTGGGGTTGAAGTAGTAGATGGCCCCGCCGCTGGGATCCGCGCCGTTGAGGGCGTCCCGGGCGGCCCGGTAGGCCGAGTCGGCCACCGGCTGGTCAATCTGCCCGTCCACCATGCAGGTGAAGGCCCCGGGCTGGTACACCACCCCGGCCACGGTGTTGGGGAAGGAGGGGTGCTCCACCCGGTTGAGGATCACCGCCCCCACCGCCACCTGGCCGCTGTAGGGCTCCCCCCGGGCCTCGGCGGAGATCACCCGGGCCAGCAGCTCCACGGTGCTCTCCTGGCCGGAGCCGCCGCCCCCCGTGGACATGCCCAGGGCCTTCAGGGTGGCCGGGCCCACGATGCCGTCGGCGGTGAGGCCGTTCTTCTGCTGGAAGTACCGCACCGCCTCGGCGGTGCCCGAGCCGAAGATGCCGTCCACCGCACCGTCGTAGTAGCCCCAGTTTTTCAGCTTGGTTTGGATGATGCGCACCTGCTCGCCGGTGGAGCCCTGCCGGTAGGTGGCCGCCTGGGCCTGCTGGGCCAGGCTGATGACTGCGATGTTGACCGCGAACAAAAGGGCCAGCGACCATGCCAGCCGCCGTCTGTGGGACAATCCCGACGCCTCCTCTCACTGGACTAGTCTACGGCGGCGCGGGCCGGGATATGAGCGCCAATTCCTTCCACCGGCGGAATGGGCCGGTGGAAAGGGGGCTATACTGGAAGAAAACAGGAAAGGATGTGCTTCCGGTGGTCAAGGGTGTCTCCCGGCAGGTGATTGTGGTCAAGGAACCGGATCCCCGCTTTTTCGAGCAGGCCATTTTTATTTTGAAGGAGGACGCCTTCGGGCAGGGCGTCACGGCGGAGCAGGTGCTCCAGGAGGCCCGTCGGGTGGCCGACGGCTATGTCCGCAAAAATACCGGCCCCGGCCGCCTGTGGCGGCGCATACCCGGCCCCGTCTGCGTCGCCGCCGGGGCCCTGGGGGCCACGGCGTGCTGGTGCGCCGCGATTCTCTGCCAGGGCGGCCTGCCGCTGGCGTGAAAAAATCCCCCGGAGCAGCGCTCCGGGGGATTTTCTATTTTGCGATGGGCTTACCGGGCGAGGATGACGCGGATGCGGCCGCCCGCGTTCTCCGCCTTGTCGTACCAGGCGGTGAGGCGGTAGTCGCCGCCAGTGACCCGCTCCAGGCTGGTGAGCTGGTACTCGCCGTTCTCGTAGACGTATACCGCCACGTTGTCGGAGATGGTGTACTGTCGGTCAAACTCGCCCACGACGGTGTTGCCGCTGATGCTCTCCACCTTCAGCTCGGTCAGGTTGTACAGCCGCTCGATGGAGCTGTCGCCGTCCATCTTCACCTGGCAGGGGCCCACCACCAGATTGTAGATGGTGGAATCGGAGCCGAACACCTGCTCCACACCACCCACGTCGTAGGTGTAGGTGGAGCTGACCAGCATGCCCTGGGAGATCTCGGTGACGCCGGTGATGATGCCGTACTGGTGGAGATCGCCGGTGACGTCCTCCAGGATCAGGTGGCTGATCTCGCCCTGGGCGTTGAGGGCGTAGAAGCGGATCATGCCGTCGGTGAAGTTCACGCCCGCCAGGCGGCTGGGGTAGACCTGGATGGGGGTGCGCTCCTCATAGGTGTCGATGATCTGCACGTCGGAGGCCAGGGTGTACTTGCCCAGGGTCTTGCCGTCGGAGCTCAGCCGGCCGGTGAGCCGGGTGGAGCTGAGGCCGCGGATCTCCACGCCGTCCTCGGAGTTGGTGACCCGAACCAGGGTGCCGGCCTCCAGGCTGCGGCTCTCCACCGGGTAGCGGTAGGTGTTGCCGTCGGTGCCGAAGATGGTGGCGGTGCGGGTGTTGTAGCGGTTGCCGTCGCTGTCCTCATAGGTGGTGTTCTCCACGGAGAGAACCAGGCCGTAGACCAGATCCTGGGCCAGCGACGCCTCGCCCACGGCGGCCACGCCGCCGTTGCGGCCCAGCAGCAGGGTCACGCTGTCCCCCACCTGGTAACCGCCCAGGTCGGAGAGCTGATAGGCCGCCTCGGTGGTCTCGATCTCATAGGTCTTGCCCGCCACGGTGACGGAGGTGGGATTGCTGGCAGACGGGGCGGCGGACTCATAGATACCGGTCACCTTGTCGGAGTAGGCCCAGATGGTGTGCATGGACTCCGACCAGTAGACCACATCCTGGTTCTGGACGGCGGACAGGGTGCTCTCGCCGCCGTTGCGGTAGACCGTGGCGGTGGCGGTGTTAAAGCCCACCTGGGACTGCCACCCGGAGGAGGCCACCACGGGGCCCTCCATGGCGGAGTTGATCAGGGCCACCCGATCCAGCTCCCCGGCGGTGTTCACCAGATTCAGGGTGGGCTCCAGCACGTTGAGGTAGTAGGTGCCCTCCTTGTTCTTGGTGATCATCAGGTTGTAGAACAGATACAGGGCGTCCCGGCGCTTCATGGCGCCGTCCTGGCCGGCGGTGACCCCCTCGTCCAGATCCAGGGCCCGGTACTGGGCCATCTGGCCGGAGGGCCAGACGCCGGTGAAGTCGGCGTCCTCATAGCCCAGCAGGCGCAGCACGATGGTGACGCCCTCGGCCAGGGTGATGGTGCGGCCCGGGTTGAAGTTGCCGTGGAGATCCCCCTGTACCAGGCCCAGATCCACGGCGGCCTTGATGTAGGGCGCGGCCCAGTGGGTCTGGGGCACGTCGGGGTAGGGCTTCACCGCCACGGTGTCGCCCACGGCGTCCCGGCTGGTGGAGGCGGCCACCGCCATCTTGGTGAACTCCGCCCGGGTGACCGAGGCGTCCAGGTTGAGGCTGCCGCTGGCGTCGCCCACCATGATGTCCAGGGCGGCCAGAACCTGGGCGGCGTCCTCCTCCGCCGGGGCGGCGGCCTGGGCGGCCGGCGCCAGCCCGGGCAGCAGGCCCAGCACCAGCACCGCGCACAGCAGGCCGGATAACAGTCGTTGTTTCATCTTCCTTTTCTCCTTCTCATGCTCGTGAAAGTGGAAGCGGGTACACTGGATAAGCTGATCATATACCATCCGCGCCGATTCGGCAAGGGTGCATATGTGAGGACCGCGGGCGGCCGCAGGCCGCCCCTACGCATGGCCGTTCCCCGATGTGCCTCCTGCCCCGTCCTTCGGCCGTAGGGGCGGATATCATCCGCCCGCGGGCGACCGCAGGTCGCCCCTACGGTTCGGGCACGCGGATATCGTCCGCCCACCCTGTGGAATGGGCGCCTGTAGGGCGGGGGCTTGCCCCCCGCCGCTTCAGTCGTATCTGAGCGCGTCGATGGGGTTGAGCTTGGCCGCCTTGTTGGCGGGCAGGTAGCCGAAGAGCACGCCGATGCCCACGCTCACACCGAAGGACACCAGGATGCCCCCTGCGCTGGGGATGGCGGCGAAGCCCTCGGCGGTGGGCATGACCATCCCCACCACGGCGGTGAACACGTTGGCAAGCAGGATGCCCAGCAGGATGCCGATCACCCCGCCGATGGCGGAGGTGGTGCCCGCCTCGATGATGAACTGGCCCCGGATGTCCCTGCCCTTGGCGCCCAGGGATTTGCGGATGCCGATCTCCCGGGTGCGCTCGGTGACGGAGACCAGCATGATGTTCATGATGCCGATGCCGCCCACCACCAGGGAGATGGCCGCGATCACGATCAGGATGGTCATGAGCACCCCCAGCATGGAGTCCATCATGTCCATCATCTCGGCCATGGTGATGACCTGGTACCAGCTGCTGTCCTCGTAGATGCGGAAGAGCATGCTCTCAATGACGCCCTTGGCGGCAGAGGAGGTGTCCTCGCTGGTGCTGGCCACCAGATAGCCGCTCATGCCGGAGCCGCCCGCCGTACCGTTGAGCTGGGGGGCCAGGCCGTAGGGCACGTAGATGAAGTCGTCGCCGCTGCCCTCGGTGGAGTCGGCGGTCTCCCTCATGGTGCCGATGACGGTGAAGGGCACGCCGCCGATGGTGAGGCTCTGCCCCACGCCCCTGCCGCCGAACATGGCCTCGTTCAGATAGCTGCCGACCACGCACACGTGCTGGTTCCGCTCCACGTCCACATAGCTGAGGAAGCGGCCGTCCTCCATCTGCTCGCCGTTGACGGTCTGGCTGGTCTCCGGGTTGTAGACGGTCTCGCTGACGCCGGTGACGCTGGTGCGCTCATACTCGTCGGCACCGTGGCGGACGACGCCGCTGATGGTGAGGGCGGGGGTCACCGAGTCGATGTACTGGGGATATTTCTCCGCCAGCTCATAGAAGTCGTCGGCGTCGGCGTTGCGGTTGCCCGGCTGCTCATACACCATGACCTGGATCAGGTTGACGCCGACCTGCTCAAACTGGCTGTTCATATAGGTCTGCATGCCGGTGCCCAGGGAGACGATGACGATCACCGCCGCCACGCCGATGATGATGCCCAGCATGGTGAGCAGCGCCCGGGCCTTGCTGGTCAGCAGGCTCTTGATGGCCAGGCGGAAGGATTGGCCCACGTTCATACGTTCAGCACCTCCCTGGCCTCTCCGGCGGCCGCCTCGTCCTCCGGCTGCACCACGGCCCGGGGGTCGTGGGCGTCGCCGTCGTAGATGATCCTGCCGTCCTGGAGGCGGACGATGCGCCTGGCCTTCACGGCGATGGAGTTGTCGTGGGTGATGAGCACCACCGTGTCCCCCTCTGCATTGAGCTTCTGGAGGAAGCCCAGCACCTCCCGCCCGGTGCGGGAGTCCAGGGCGCCGGTGGGCTCGTCGGCCAGGATCACCGACGGCTTGCCCGCCAGGGCCCGGGCGATGGACACCCGCTGCTGCTGGCCGCCGGAGAGCTGGCTGGGCAGGTTTCTGCACTTATCCGCCAGGCCCACCCGCTCCAGGGCCTCCATGGCCCGCCGGTGCCGCTCCGAGGCGGACACGCCGCCGTAGAGCAGGGGCAGCTCCACGTTCTCCAGCACGTTGAGCTTGGGGATGAGGTTGTACTGCTGGAAGATGAAGCCCAGCATCTTGTTGCGGATCTCGGCCTGCTGGTCGTCGTCCATGGTGGACACGTCCACCCCGGCCAGGTGATAGGTGCCGGAGGTGGGCACGTCCAGGCAGCCGATGATGTTCATGGCGGTGGACTTGCCGGAGCCCGACTGGCCCACAATGGCCACGAACTCCCCCTGGTCCACCGTCAGGGAGACGCCGTCCAGGGCGTGAACCGCCTCGTCCCCCATCTGGTAGATCTTGTACACGTCCCTGAGTTCAATGAGATGTTCCATGGCTTATCCCATCCCCGCCATGGCGCTCATCAGGCTGGAGCCCTGGGGGCTGAGGGCCAGCACCACGTCGCCCTCCTCCAGGCCGTCCAGGATCTCGATGTAGTTGTCGTCGTTGCGGCCCAGGGTCACCTGCCGGGTCTCGGTGGCGGAGAGGTCCTTGATATTGCCGTTCTCATCCAGGCAGCCGGGCAGGGCCACCAGCACGGTGTCCCCCCGCTCCACCGCCTCCACGGGGAGGGTGAGCACATTGCCCGCCTCCTCCACGATCACCCTGGCGGAGACGTTCATGCCGGGGTAGAGCTCCTCCGGGGAGCCGTCCACCAGCACGGTGACGGGATAGGTGGTGCTGCCGCTGGTGGTGGTGCCGTTGATGTTGATCTTGTCCACCACGCCTGTGAAGGTCTGGCCGTCCAGGGCGTCGGCGGTGATCTCCACCTGCTGCCCCACCTGGATCTGGCTGATGTCCTGCTCGCTGATGTCCATGTCAAAGGTGAGCTGGGAGCGGTCGTAGATCACCGCGGCGTAGGAGGCGCTGCTGCCCGAGGTGGTCATGCCGCCGATGTTGTCCCCCACGTCCAGGTTCTTCTCGATCACCTCGCCGTCTATGGTGGAGGTGATGGTGTAGTCCTCCAGCTGCCGCTGGGCGTTCTGGAGGGAGAGCTGGGCGTTCTCCAGGGCGATGCGGGCGTTCTCGATCTGGCTGTCCAGGTCGGACTCCGAGATCACGCCGATCACCTGGTCCTCGGACACCCGGTCGCCCTCCCGGATGCTGAGCACATCCAGATCGCCGGCGGCCTCGGCGGTGATCTGGCCGGAGGCGGCGTATGTAAAGGTATTGCCCGAGGCGCAGGCCAGGCCGTTCACAGAGGCGGTGCCCCGGCTGGCGTCGGTGAGGACGCCGGGGTTATCCACCCGGATAGTTACCTGCCGCACCAGGGTGCCGCCGGGGCCCACGCTGTCGGTGGCGGCGATGGAGTCCACCGTGCCGGTGAGCTGCTCCGCCGTGCCGTCCACCATGACGGCGGCGGGCTGGCCCGCGTAGAAGCCGGCCGCGTCGGCGGAGTGGAAGGGCACCTCCAGCTTCATGTGGTCACGATCCAGCACGTCGGCGATGACGGTGCCCACCGTCACGGCGTCCCCCTGCTCCACATACAGCTCGGTGATGATGCCGCCGTCCTCGGCGGTGACATTCCGGTTTTTCTGGTTGTCACTCTGGGTCTCCAGCAGATCGTCCAGGGCCAGCTGAGCGGACTGGACGTTGAGCTGGAGCTGCTGGATGTTGTTCTCCACGCTGCCGGCGTCGATGCGGAAGAGCGCATCCCCCTTGTGGACGGTCTGCCCCTCCTCAAAGGGGGCCTCCAGGATCTCGCCGCTGACCAGGCTGGTCACCCGGTAGGCGCTGATGGGCTCGATGGTGCCGGTGCCGGAGACCGAGACCGTCATGTCCCGCATCTCGGCGGTGTAGGGCAGATAGACGGAGCTGAGGGCCTGCTGCCCCGCGCCCATGCACCGGGAGAGCAGGAAGGCCAGTAGGGCCACGATCACCAGGATGACGATCAGCCGCTTGACCCACTTGCGCTTCTTCCTGGGTGCCTGGAACTGGGGAATCTTCTTCTCCGGCGCCGACGGAGCCGACGCGGATCCCTCCGGCTTGACTTGGGTTGCTTCCATAGTGGTTTCTCCTTTTCTTTCCTTTGCTATGACTCACAGCAGGGGGCGGGCTTGGCCGCCGCGCCCCGCTGCAGGAGGCTGAACACGCGCTCCAGGTGCTCCCGCTGATCCGACTGGCCGCCGCCGGCGCATCCGGCCGTCAGCGCGCTGAGGGTGGAGATGGCCAGCAGGCGGAAGAGATCCGCCAGATCCGTCTCGGCCCGCAGATCCAGCCGGGAGAGATCCACCTGCGGCCGCAGGCGCTCCAGCACCGCGCCGGGGCGCAGCCCCTCCAGCAGCAGCCCGGGCTGCATCTGCCGGTTCCGGTGCAGAATGGCCGCCAGCTCCTGAAAGGGCACGCTCTCCCGGTTGGCCTGGATAAAGTCAAACAGGGCCAGGAACGCGGCGAAGAGATCCCCGCCGTTGCGCGCCAGCTGCGCGCCCATCCAGTCCGACAGCATGCCGCTGTAGGTCTCCATCAGGAAGCGGAAGAGCTCCTCCTTGTCGGTAAAGTACATGTAGAAGCTGCCCCGGGGAATGCCGGCCGCCCGGATCATCCGGTTGACCGAGGCGTCCTCGTAGGGCGCCCGGGCAAATTCCGCCCGGGCCGCCGACAGGAGCCGCTCCCGCTTCTCCGCCGGCAGATTGTAAAACGTTGTGCTGGGCATGGCGTCCCTCCTGACCTGACAAGCTGTCACATATCATAGACGACAGCCTGTCATATGTCAACGGAGCCGGCCAAAAATTCGCAGTTCGTTCACAATTTCCCCGACGGGGAACAGCTTACCAGAATTGTATGAAAGCAGGGATGAAGGAAACATTAAAAATTCCTTAAAACAGGCCCGGCGCGGGGGCGCAGGCTCCATTATAAATCTTTGATAATAAGAAATTAACTATTATTTCTGTATTTTTAAGAATCAGAGGGGGAACCATTCCTTCTTCGATTACAATGGACAAAAAGGAGCGTGTGGCTATGGAGGAGTTTGGCTTTGCCCTGCGGGTGGCCCGGGAGAAGCGCGGGCTGACCCAGACCCAGGTGATGCAGCTGACCGGAATCAACAACAAGACTCTCTCGGGATATGAGAACGGGGTTTCGGAGCCGGATCTCCAGACCCTGTCCACCCTGCTCAGGCTGTACCACGCCTCCGCCGACCGGCTGCTCCGGCTGGAGTCCAGGCCCCAGGCCCGGGGCCTTTCGGCGGATGAGGCCCAGCTGCTGGCCCTGTACCGCGCCCTGCCGGAGGGAACCCGGGGGGAGGTCTCGGCCATGCTCCGGGCCCTGGCCGAGCACCACCGGGAGAGCACCTAGGGCTTGTTTGAAAATTGGCGATGTCCAGACAAGCCCCGGAAAAAATTTGAAATTCCATGTATAACCAGCTCCGGGCCTGTCCACAATAGGGCTCGGAGGTGCTAATCACATGAAAAAACCGTTCCACCAGCGTGTGGGCGACTTCCTGGAGGGCAAGGGCTTCTACATAGTCCTGTTCCTCTGCGTCGCCGCAATAGGAATTTCGGGCTATTATCTCTTTGACTCCCTCACCCGTGACGGGCCGGACGCCCCCGTGGCGGCCACGGCGGAGATTACCGTCACCCCCACGCCGGCGCCGGTGCGCACACCCGCCCGGCCGGAGCACTCGGTGCCCGCGGCCGTCCGGCCGTCGGCCGTGCCGACCCCGGCGGCGGAGCCCACCCCCGAGCCGACCCCCGCCGCCGCGCCGACCCCGGAGGCCGCGCCCCAGACGGCCCCCACGTCCTTCGTCTGGCCCGTCCGGGGGGAGCTGGTCGCCGCCTTCAGCGTGGACGAGCTGATGTATAACCCCACCATGGACGACTGGCGCACCCATGACGGCGTGGACATCGCCGCCTCTTTGGGCAGCCAGGTGTGCGCGGCGGCTGACGGCACCGTCTCCGCCGTCAGCCAGGATCCCCTGATGGGAACCGTCGTCACCGTCAGCCACGGCGGAGGCCTCACCAGCACCTACGCCAACCTGGCCGCCGAGGCCATGGTGGAGGCGGGCGACCATGTGAACGCCGGGCAGGTGCTGGGCACGGTGGGGGACACCGCCATCGCCGAGAGCGCCCTGGCCAGCCATCTGCATTTTGCCATGGCCCTGGACGGCGCCGCCGTGGATCCCGGGGAATACCTCCCCGAATAAGCGTTTTCCTCTCTTCCCTTCCTTTCCCTTTCCGGTCTTCCCAGAGACAGTGGGCGGGGGCATGGCGCAGCGCCATGCCCCCGCCCACTGTTTTCCCTAAAACTCGATCTCCCGGCGGGCGGTGACGCCCTGGTCGTAGGGGTGCTTCTCCTTGGCCATGCGGGTGATGTAGTGGGCCCGGGCGGCCAGCTGCTCCGGCAGGCAGTGGCCGGTGAGCACCACCTCCAGCCCCGCCGGGCGGTGATCCAGGAAGGTGCACAGCGCCTCCAGGGAGAGAACGCCATGAGTGGCGTCGATCACCTCATCCAGCACCAACAGGCGGGCCTCCCGCGCCTGGGCCAGCTCCACGGCCTGCTGGAAGAGGGCGGCGCATTCGGCCGCGGTGGCGGCCTTCTCCGCCTCATCCATCTGGAAGGTGAACTTGTGGATGCCCTTGCTGCGCAGGACGGTGAGCTCGGGAAAGCGCTCCGCCGCCGTTACCTCACCGCAGGGGCTGCTCTTGAGAAACTGGGCGATCACCGCCCGCTTTCCCCAGCCCGCGCACCGGAAGGCCAGACCGAAGGCCGCCGTGGTCTTGCCCTTGCCGTCGCCGTAGTAGATGTGTACCAAACCCTGCTGCTCTGCCATAAAACTTCCTCGATTCTGATAGGATAAGGCCAGTATAGCAGACACGGCGGCCGGGCGCAACCAAAACAGGAGGCCGCCCGACGGGCGGCCTCCTGAGGAGAATCGCTGTGGAGTTGGGGAAGGGCTCAGCCCTTGTGGGCGGCCATCCAGTCGCGGTTGAAGCGGTGCTCGTCCACCAGCAGCACCAGCACCACGTTCACCAGGGCCACGCCGGCGAACACCAGGTAGGCCATCTTGATCTCGCCGCCGGTCATCTTCTGGACAACGCCGTTGACCAGGAAGCACAGGGCGGTGATGGCGCCCTGGATGGGGAAGATGACGCTGTTCACCTTGTCAAAGCCCTGACGGCCGAAGATGGAGGTGGGCAGGGAGGTGGTGAAGTTGGCGGAGCCGCCGATGCCCATGGCGATCATGAACAGGGAGATGTACACCAGGGGGGAGGAGCTGTCGGCGGCGCCGAAGTTGACCAGCAGGGCGATGGCGTACCAGATGCCGAAGCCCACCATGGTCTTCTTGGTGCCGATGGCGTCGTCGATGATGCCGATGAGCCAGGAGCCCACCACGCCGCCCAGGGCCAGGATGGTCATCACGTTCATGGCGGCCTGGGGGGTGAAGCCCAGCTGGATGTTGCGGGTGACCAGCTGGCTCATGACGCCCACGGAGCAGATCTGGAAGAAGCCGGTGGTGATGGCGGCCAGCCACAGCTCCTTGATCCGCAGCAGCGCGCCGGTGGTCCAGCCGCCGTCGCCCTCCACCGGGTCGACGGTGTCGTACTCGGTCTCATACACCCGGTCGGACACGTTGTCGGGGTTGATGCCCCGCTCCTGGGGGGTGTTGCGGATGAAGATCATGCCCAGGATGCCCAGCACGATGGCGGCGATGCCGATGGGGACGATGCCGGCGGAGAAGTTCTCGCCCACGTTGGCCAAGTCATTGCCGCCGGCGCTGAGCTGGGTGGACACGGGGGCGATCAGGATGGCCACCAGCTGCACATAGAAGGCGGAGGCAAAGTTGTGGCCCATGGTGGTGTAGCCCATGACCACGCCCTTCTTCTTGGGGAACCAGTCGGCCACCAGGGTGCCGCCCGCCACGTAGCCGGCGGACATGATGCTGCCGTACACGAAGCACATGGCAATGGTGTAGACCGCAATGCTGGGGGCGTTGCAGGCGATGATGTAGGTGATGCCGGAGATGATGCAGCACACGCCGGAGGTGATGCGGGGGCCGATCTTGTTGTTGATCTGGCCCACGATGATGAAGAACACCACGCCCACGATGCCGGCTAGGGAGTTCATGTTCATGATGTCGCCCTGTTCCAGGCCCAGGCGGTGGGCCACGTTGGGCGCCGTGATGTTGGCGCCGTCGTTGCACATGCCCACGTACAGGAAGAACATCAGCAGACAGTAGATGATAACGACCCAGCCCACGCCGAAGTTGACGACCGAGGTCTTGTTGTCATTGGTCGGTTTTTTGCCATTTTGTTCCCTCTTCTCTCGTCAGATTTTCGGGCGGCGGCCTACGGCCGATAGCGGTCCGGCGCCCTGTGCGAGGTATACTCTAACCGGAGGACGGAATTCTTGCAATCCCCACAAAGTAGTAAGCAAATTACCAAAAAGTAACCAGTAACGGCGAGGTGAGTGACTGGTTTTTGTGCATATTATCAAAAAATGAAGGGGGGTCTTTTGGGCCGGAAAAGGGGAAATGGAAGACTGATAAATCTAGAATCGGCAGTTTCCACAAGTGAGGTGCGCGAAATTTGGCACCCCCGCGGGGGCGCGGAACCCCGCCCGGAGCCGGCGGCGGACTTTACAAAACGTTCATACCCACGTTAAACTTTGTCCACCACCGGGGCGGAAAAGAGTGGTATCTTATCATCACAGCCAAGGAACGACGAAGCTGCAAGGCCAAGGGCCGGGAACGGGCGGGGAAACGGCCGTCCGCGCCTGTTCAGTAGGAACGGCCGCCTTTGCATACTGCCCCCCGGCTGTGGGGGCAGACAAACAACACCACGCCTCCCGCGTGTTGAAAATAGAAGGCATAAAAAAGCGGCCCGGAGCTGGTACCAGCTCCGGGCCGCTTTGTGTGTCGAAAAAGTGGCTCTGCCACTTTTTCGAGAAGGATCTCATGGCGGAAGGAACTCGATTTCTTGCGAAATAGTCGCCCCTTCCGCCATGAGAAGTGTCATTTCCGAGGCGCACCCCCCAGGGGGCCCTCTCTTGCCCCTTCGGGGCAATTCACCTTGTGTCCCCGGAAATGACGGATTTTCATTTGATTCCGCCGCCTGCCTGCGCCCGCAGGCGCGTTTCGAGGCCAACCGCCGCTTGCGGCGGCTCTTAGGCCGAGATGGGCGGCGGAACTCTGCGAGGCTTTCCTTGCTTGCTTGTGCACGGAAAAATTATCCCTTGACGATGGCGGCGGTGTCCTGGGCGATCATGAGCTCCTCGTCGGTGGGGATGAGCAGCACCTTCACCTTGGAGTCGGCGGCGGAGATGACGGTCTCCTTGCCGCGGACATTGTTGGCCGCGGCGTCCATCTTCACGCCCATGAACTCCAGACCGGAGGCGATGTTCATGCGGGTGTTGGCGTCGTTCTCGCCCACGCCGGCGGTGAACACGATGGCGTCCACCCCGCCCATGGCGGCGGCATAGGCGCCCACCAGCTTCTTCACGCTGTACTGGAAGGCCTCCAGAGCCAGGGCAGCCCGCTGGTTGCCGTCGTTGGCGGCGTTCTCGATGTCGCGGAAGTCGGAGGACACGCCGGAGATGCCCAGCACGCCGGACTTCTTGTTGAGGATGTTCATCATTTCCTTCATGTCATACCCGTGCTTGTTCATCAGGTACTCCAGGATGCCGGCGTCCAGATCGCCGGAGCGGGTGCCCATGGGCACGCCGGCCAGGGGGGTGAAGCCCATGGAGGTGTCCACGCTCTTGCCGCAGTCCACGGCGGCCACGGAGGAGCCGTTGCCCAGGTGGCAGGTGATGATCTTCAGCTCCTCGATGGGCTTGCCCAGCATGGCGGCGGCCCGGGCGGACACATAGCGGTGGGAGGTGCCGTGGAAGCCGTAGCGGCGCACCTTGTCGTTCTCATAGTACTCGTAGGGCAGGGCATAGATATAGCTCTTGGCGGGCATGGTCTGGTGGAAGGCGGTGTCGAACACGGCCACCATGGGCACGCCGGGCATGACCTTCTCGCAGGCCTTGATGCCGGTGATGTTGGCGGGGTTGTGGAGAGGGGCCAGGGGGATGCACTCGTCGATGGCGGCCATCACGTCGTCGGTGATGCGCACGGAGGAGGCGAACTTCTCGCCGCCGTGAACCACACGGTGGCCCACCGCGTCGATCTCGGAGGCGCTCTTGATCACGCCGTGCTCAGCGCTCAGCAGGGCGTCCAGCACGGCCTGAATGGCCTCGGCGTGGGTGGGCATGGGGATCTCGAACTCGTACTTGGCGTCCTTGGCGGGCACCTTGTGGGTCAGGCGGCCGTCGATGCCGATGCGCTCGCACAGGCCCTTGGCAAAGACCTCCTTGGTTTCGGGATCCATCAGCTGATACTTGAGGGAGGAGCTGCCGGCGTTGATGACCAGAATTTTCATGGGACTAATCTCTCCTTAAATGATAATGTGGCTTGTCGCCCGGTCTTTCCCGTAGTAAACTATATTCTAGCCCCTTTTTGGCAAAAGGACAACCCATAATTTAGAAGAAACTTCGGATTTTTTTACTTGTGAGTTTGGAGGTTCAGCCCATGGAGACAGCGGGCATTGTGGCCGAGTACAACCCCTTCCACAGGGGCCACGCCTGGCACATCGCCGAAACCCGGCGGCGGCTGGGCGGGGACGCCCCCGTGGTGTGCGTCATGAGCGGCCACTGGGTTCAGCGGGGGGAGTGCGCCCTGGCGGACAAGTGGCTGAGGGCGGCCCTGGCCCTAGACCGCGGGGCCGACCTGGTGGTGGAGCTGCCCACACCCTGGGCCATGGCCTCGGCGGAGTCCTTCGCCCGGGGGGCGGTGTCCCTGCTGGCCGCCACCGGGGTGGTGGATGTGCTCTCCTTCGGCAGCGAGACGGGGGAGCTGGCCCCGCTGGAAGAGGCGGCGGCGGCCCTGGACGCTCCGGACTACCCGGAAAGGCTGCGCGCCGCCCTGGGGCGGGGCCTGTCCTTCCCGGCGGCCCGGCAGGAGGCCGCCGGGGCGGCCTGCCTGTCCGCCCCCAACAACAACCTGGGGGTGGAGTACCTGCGCGCCCTCAAAGCCCTGGGCAGCACCATCCGTCCCCTGACCGTCCCCCGGCAGGGGGCGGGCCACGACGGCCCCGCCGCCGGGGGATTCGCCTCCGCCTCGGAGCTGCGGAGGCTGCTCCGGGCGGGGCGGGGAGAGGAGGCCGCGCCCTACCTCACCGCCCCCTGGTCGGGGGAGCTTGCGGATATGCAGCATATCGAGCGGGCGGTGCTGGCCCGCCTGCGCACCATGGGCGAGGGGGACTGGGCCGCCCTCCCCGACGGCGGGGGGGCGGAGGGCCTGCCCTCCCGGCTGGCAAAGGCCGCCCGGGAGGCGGTGAGCCTGGAGGACTTCTACACCCGGGCCAAGACCAGGCGATACCCCCATGCCCGGCTGCGGCGGCTGGCCCTGGCGGCCTTTCTGGGCCTGCGGGCGGCGGAGCGCCCCGCCGCGCCCCCCTATGTGCGGGTGCTGGGCCTGGGCGGCCGGGGGCGGGCGCTGCTGCGGAGGATGAAGGACACCTGCCCCCTGCCGGTGATCGTCAAGCCCGCCCAGGCCAGGGAGCTGGACGGCCCGGCCCTGGCCCTGTTCCAGGCGGAGGCCGGATACACCGACCTGTACGGCCTGTGCTTCCCCACGCCCCGGCCCTGCGGCGGGGAGTGGACCCACAGCCCGGTGGTGGGGGAGAGGGCCTGACGGGCGGGATCGGCCCCGCCCCTACCCCGCCTTTTTCCGTCGGGCCCGGCGGCTCAGCCAGACCAGAAGCACCGCCGCCGCTGCAGCCGGAAGCCCGGCAAAGAGGAGGAGCAGGGGCAGCCCCATCATCATGAAGGCCTGAAACTGGTAGGAGGAGAGCCGGTCGGCCAGGGTGATGCGCGGCTCCGGGTAGAGCGTAAAGATCAGCTCACCGTCGGGCAGACTGTCGAAGTGGGCGGTATAGCGCCGTTCCCCCGCCTCCTCCAGGGGGAGGGAGGACTGTATCACGTAGGGGGACGACTCCGGGGTGGTGACGGCCACATCCAGCGTGCCGAAGTCCGCCCAGTGCCGGGCGGGGGAGAGCAGGTAGGTGAAGGTGTGCCGCCAGTGGCTGCTCCAATCGCTGCGGCCCAGGCCCCGGCTGGGGTAGGACACCGCCACCTCCCGGGCGGCCCCGGCGGGGAAGTCCACGGTGTAGGTGAGGGCGAAGCGGTCGGTATCCTCCGCGTCCGCCTCCGCCTTGGCGCAGGCAAACTCCACCGGCTCCCCGTCGGCGGTGATGGAGAAGCCCTCCGTGTCCAGGGCTTCCGCGCCCTCCCTGCCGTAGGTGCGGTACTGCTCCAGATAGAAGGTCATCTGCACCGGGAGGGATTCGTCCGTGGGGTTTTCCATCTGGTAGACGGCGGTGACCTGGGCGGTGAGGCCGTTCCAGCCGCCCTCCCCGCCGATGTCGAAGGTGAGCTGCTCGGCGGAGACGGTGACGGGGCAGCCCTCGTCCACCGCCAGGGCGGAGCCCCCGTCCCCGTCGCTGCGGGTGGGGGCGGAGTTGGCGGAGGCCGGTGTGAGCAGCACCAGCAACAGCGCCAGGGCGCAGGAGAACAGTTTTTTCATGCCAGATCCTCCTTTCCTTGATTGCGGGCTGTAATCATACCCTGATATGATTATAAAAAGCCGGGGGAGGAAAGACCACAACAGAACGGTTACAAAAAGGCGGACGGCCCGATTGGGGCCGCCCGCCTGGTGTTTACTCGATGTGCACGTGGTTGTGGATGTGCTCGGAGCAGTAGCAGTAGTAGCCGTTGCACTTGGAGCAGTAGCGGAACTCCTCGTTGGGGTAGTCGGTGTCGGTCTTGCCGCAGACGGCGCACTTGTGGATGTAGCCCTTCTGCTGCTGGGCTTTCTTGGTTGCCTGCTTGAAGTTGACCGTCTGGCGGGAGGTGCGGTACTTCACCCGGCCGAAGAGCTGGAGGAAGTTGTCCCAGAAGAAGATGAAGTAGTTGAGGATGGCCACCAGGGGGAGCACCACGCCGGGCAGGGCGGCGAGGCCCGCGGTAAAGACGCCGAACAGGCTGCTCAGGATGCTCCAGGCGAACAGGGCCGCGTCAATCCACGCCAGCCACTTGATCTTGATGGGGATGATGAAGAACAGCAGCACCCGCATGTCGGGGTACAGGGTGGCGAAGGCGAAGAACAGGGACATGTTCACATAGGTCATGTCGGCGGTGACCAGATACCCCAGCAGGCTGGCGGGATAGGCGGAGGCACTGACGGCGTACAGCACGAAGCCCACTACAATGTTGAGCACCACACCCAGGCAGTAGAACACGTTGAACTTGGCGGTGCCCCACTCCCGCTCCAGCACCGAGCCGATCATGTAGTAGAAATACAGGGAGATGACCAGGAAAAAGAGGCGGTTGTCCATGGGGACAAAGACAAAGGTGATCAGCCGCCAGATCTGCCCGTGCAGGATATAGTAGGGGGAAAAGGCCAGCAGGCCGGACAGGGACACGCCGTAGCTGAACTGATCCAGCAGCCACACCAGGGCGCTGCCCACCACGATGACCAGCATGAGATTGGGTATGCC
Source organism: Flavonifractor sp. (assembly GCF_019422385.1). Classification (NCBI taxonomy): domain Bacteria; kingdom Bacillati; phylum Bacillota; class Clostridia; order Eubacteriales; family Oscillospiraceae; genus Flavonifractor; species Flavonifractor sp. Next base: position 1,648 of record NZ_JAHZDL010000044.1, on the reverse strand, counting down.
GAACCGGGGGTGCTTGTAGCAGAACCGATCCAGCCAGCGTTGGATTGCACTCAAGACAAACTTACCTCCCACAGGCGGGCCACAGGCCGCCATACTGTTTCCATAGTGTACCAGCATCGGGGGAAAAATTCACGAACAAACTGTAAACCTTTCGCCCTCGTTATTTCAGGACCTTCCGGATCTTCTCCTTCATGGCCGGGGTGAGCACCCTGGCCGCCGCCCGGTAGGGCAGGGAGGGGCGGGAGAGAAACCGCTTCTCCACCTCCGAGAAGGGGAGGGCGGCGAAGGCGGAGAAGAAGGCGGGTCGGCGGGGGCTGGGGCTGACGGGGTGGGAGAGCCGGGGGTTGCCCGCCACCGCCTCGGCCAGGGGGCGTTCCGCCCGGCCCGCCCGGCCGGCCAGACCGTCCAGGGCGGCCTGCCCCCGGGCGGTGTGGGCCAGCACCAGGGAGATTCCCTTGGCGCGGTCCGTGGGCAGCTCTGCCTTCTCGTCCAGGCCCCAGAAGTCGGCCAGGGTCAGGTCGGCAGGCCGTTTTTCCGTTCCGGCGTACCGGCACCGGGTGCAGCAGGGCCGCAGGAACAGCTGGGAGCCGAAGCCCCGGCCGAAGGGGGTCTCGTAGAGGGGCTGGGCGTATTGTGAACCGTCGGCAAAGTCCACCGTGAGCCGAGCCTTCTGCCAGCCGTCGGTCTTGTCCCGGAAGCGGACGTTCGTTGCTTTGGATCCGCGGGCACGCTCCAGGCCGTCCAGCCACGCCCGGTACACCGCCGGGGAGGGCACCCCGTGGCACACCAGGTCGCAGGTGAGCAGATTGGGGTCGTCTTTCCCCAGATACCGCTTCAGTCCGTCCACCTGACAGGGGGTGCCGGTAAAGAGCACCTGCGTGCCCTCCTCCAGCAGGGCCTTCACCTGCCGGAAGCTGTCCCCCAGATCGCTCTGCACATACTTGGAGCCCCGCAGGGGGGCCAGCTCCTCCTCTGAGCGGGCGCACACGTGGCGGACGGCCATGGCCTCGTCCAGGGCCGCGCCGAACACCGCGCCCCCCTGCGCCAGCGTCCGCCGGGCCAGCAGGGAGAACACCCCGCCGGAGGAGCTGGCCATGCGCTCGGCTTCGTCCTGGTTCCACACCGCCCAGGCCACCGCCGGGGCGGGGCCGGGCACCGGCGGGTGGAGGATGGGGCAGGTCTGCTCGCACCTGCGGCACAGGATGCAGGCATCCCCCACCGCCGGGCGGAGGAAGCCCTCGTGGTCGGGCTGCATGGTGATGGCGTTCACCGGGCACACCGACGCGCAGGCGGCACATCCGGTGCAGTCCTCCTCCCGGCACAGCACGGGCCGGGGGGCGGCGGGGGCCTCCGGCGGCTCGTCCGGGAGGGCTGTCCCCTCGATGGCGGCCTTCAGATAGGCCAGGGAGTCCGCCCGGGCCTCGTCCAGCCGCTGATACACCTTGTCATAGTCCATGGCCGCCTCCACTGGGGCGGTGGTGTCCAGGCCGATGATCCGGTCGGCGCACCCCAGCCGGGACAGCAGGCTGTAGATGCGGGAGAAGGTGGGCTCGCTGCGCTCCCTGGGGGACATAGAGGTGAAGAAGTTCTTCCGGAACTGGAGGGAGAAGGCCGCCCCGTGGAAGGAGTTGGTCACCACGGCGGAGGC
>NZ_JAHZDL010000043.1:0-20066 GCF_019422385.1 Flavonifractor sp. | reverse complement strand
GGGGCGAGGCCAACGGCGTGAAGGGCCTGGAGCTCATCGACCGCAAGCGGATGGACGAGCTGGAGCCCAGCGCTGGCGGGAACTTCGCCATGTGGTGCCCCGCCAGCGGCATTCTGGACCCCTTTGCCTACACCATCGCCCTGGCGGAGAACGCCGTGCGCAACGGCGTGGAGTATTTCCTCAACTGCGCCTTCCTCGGGGAGGAGCGCCAGCCGGACGGTACCCACCTGCTCCGCACGGAGAAGGGGGACTTCCGCACCCGGTGGGTGGTCAACAGCGCGGGGCTCCACTCCGCCGAGGTCAGCGCCCGGCTGGGCATCCCCGGCTACGTGATCAAGCCCGTGAAGGGCGAATACTTCGTGCTGGATAAGCTGGCCGGGCAGTTTGCCAGAATCCCCGTCTACCCCGCCCCCAACCCGGACAACACCTTCGACACCCACGCCACCCCCACGGTGGACGGCAACGTGCTCATCGGCCCGGACAGCCAGCTGGCCCGGGACGACCAGGACTACGAGTCCACCCAGGCCGCCATGGACGGCCTGATCGAGAGCGGCTCCCGCATGTTCCAGCATATGGACAAAAGCTATTTCATCCGCAACTTTGCCGGCATCCGGCCCAAGCGGGTCGACCCGGCCACCGGGGCGGTGCAGGACTTCGTGCTGGAGACCCGGGACGAGGCCCCCGGCGTGGTGAACCTGGTGGGCATCGAGTCCCCCGGCCTCACCAGCGCCCTGCCCCTGGCCCGCCGGGCCGTGGCCCTGATCAGGGCTAAGGAGGAGCTGGTTCCCAACCCCGGCTTCGACCCCAGACGGAAGGGCATCCGCCGCTTCATCGACATGAGCGACGGAGAGCGGGAGGCCGCCATCGCGGCCAACCCCGACTACGGCGAGATCTTCTGCCGCTGCGAGCAGGTGACAAAGGCCGAAATTCTCCAGGCCATCCACAACCCCCTGGGCGTCCACACCGTCAACGGCGTGAAGGTGCGCACCCGGGCCACCATGGGCCGGTGCCAGGGGGGCTACTGCGAGACCCGCATCACCGAGGCCCTCCAGCAGGAGCTGGGGCTGGACTGCCGGGACATCGAGCTGGGGCCCGCCGGCTCCTGGATGTTCACCGGAAGCGTGAAGGGAGGCGGCGAGGCATGAACCTGGAACACCATCAGGCAGTGATCATCGGCGGCGGCCCCGCCGGCCTGGCGGCGGCCATCCGCCTGCGGGAGAAGGGCGTGGAGGACGTGGTGGTGCTGGAGCGGGAGGGCCAGACCGGCGGCATCCTCCGCCAGTGCATCCACGACGGCTTCGGCCTCACCCGCTTCGGAGAGAGCCTGTCCGGCCCTGAGTACGCCCAGCGGTTTGTGGACGAGGCCCAGGCCCTGGGCATCCCCTGCCTCACCGACACCACCGTCCTCAAGCTGGACGGGGACCGGACGGTCACCGCCTCCGGCCCCGCGGGTCTGCGGCACATTCAGGGGGACGCGGTGCTCCTCACCATGGGCTGCCGGGAGCGCACCCGGGGGGCCCTGGCCATCCCGGGCAGCCGCCCGGCGGGCATCTACACCGCCGGCGTAGCCCAGGAGTACATCAACCTGCGCAACCGGATGGTGGGCCGGGAGGTGGTCATCCTGGGCAGCGGCGACATCGGCATGATCATGGCCCGCCGCCTCACCCTGGAGGGGGCCCATGTAAAGGGCGTGTACGAGGTGCAGCCCTATCCCAGCGGCCTGCCCCGCAACATCGAGCAGTGCCTCAACGACTACAACATCCCCCTGCACCTCAGCCACACCGTCACCGACATCCACGGCCGGGCGCGGTTGGAGGGGGTCACCATCTCCCGGGTGGATGAGCACTTCCGCCCCATCCCCGGCACGGAGGAGCGGGTGGACTGCGACACCCTGATCCTCTCGGTGGGCCTGATCCCCGCCGGGGACATCGCCAACGGCTCCGGCCTGGCGGTGGACGGCCGCACCAGGGGCGCCTTTGTGGATGAGCACTACCAGACCAGCATTCCCGGCGTGTTCGCCGCGGGCAACGTGCTCCACGTCCACGATCTGGTGGACTTCGTCTCCCTGGAGGCGGAGGCCCTGGCCGACGCGGCGGCGGAGTACCTGAGAAACGGTGCCCTGCCCCCCTGCCCCCTGGCGGTGCGCGCCGGGGACAACGTGGGCCACGTGCTGCCCCAGCGCGTCAGCGGCACCCGGGACTTCACCCTCTCCCTGCGGGTGAGCCGGCCGCTGAAAAAGGTCACCCTGACGGTGCGCCAGAACGGCCGGGAGGTGCTGCGGCGGGTGCTGCCCAAGGCCCTGCCCGCCGAGATGCTCCAGCTGCCCGTCAAGGCGGAGCGGCTGGACACGTCCGGCGATCTGGAGGTGAGCGTATCGTGACACGGACCTTTACCTGCATCGTCTGCCCCAACGGCTGTGAGATCACCGCCGAATACGAGGGCGCCCGGGTGGGCGCCATCACCGGGGCCACCTGCCCCAAGGGGGAGGACTACGTCCGCCAGGAGCTCACCGACCCCCGCCGCACCATCGCCACCAGCGTCCCCGTGGACGGGGGCGAGCTGCCCCTGGTCAGCGTGCGCCTCAACCGCCCCGTCCCCAAGAAGGACATCTTCCGGGTGATGGAGGCCGTCAATGCCGTCCGGCTCCAGGCCCCCGTCTCCATCGGTCAGGTGGTTCTGGCCGACGTGTGCGGCCTGGGCGCCGACGTAATCGTCACCAAAAACGTGCCCCGCGCCTGACGCGGGACCGTTTGGATAGTCCCAATCAAACTTTTTATGGTATACTGTTAAGGAGGAATTTCTTATGAAAATCGGACTCATCGGCCTTGGCATCATGGGCAAGCCCATGGCGAAGAACCTGCTCAAGGCGGGCTATGATCTGACCGTCAGCGATCTGAACCAGGCCGCCGTGGACGAGGTGGTGGCCGCCGGCGCCAAGGCCGCCACCAACGCGGTCATCGGCGAGACCTGCGACGTGGTGCTCACCATGGTGCCCAACAGCCCCCAGGTGAAGGCCGTCATGCTGGGCGAGGACGGCGTGGCCGCCCACATGAAGCCCGGCAGCGTGTTCATCGACATGAGCTCCATCAACCCCGTGGCCTCCAAGGAGATCGCCGCCGAGCTGGCCAAGAAGGGCATCGAGATGCTGGACGCCCCCGTGTCCGGCGGCGAGCCCAAGGCCATCGACGGCACCCTGTCCTTCATGGTGGGCGGTAAGCAGGAGGTCTTTGACAAGTACAAGGATCTGCTGGGCGCCATGGGCGCCTCCGTGGTGCGCTGCGGCGACGTGGGCGCCGGCAACACTACCAAGCTGGCCAACCAGATCATCGTGGCCTGCAACATCCAGGCCCTGTCCGAGGCCCTGACTCTGGCCAAGATGGCGGGCGTGGACCCCGAGCTGGTCTTCCAGGCCATCAAGGGCGGCCTGGCCGGCTCCACCGTCATGAACGCCAAGGCCCCCATGATGATCGAGGGCAACGACAAGCCCGGCTTCAAGATCGACCTGCACATCAAGGATCTGAACAACGCCCTGGACTGCGCCCACACCGTGGGCTCCCCCCTGCCCATGACCGCCGCGGTGCAGGAGATCTTCCAGTGGCTGCACAACAACGGCTGCGGCCAGGACGACCACAGCTCCATCATCAAGTACTACAAGAAGCTCACCGGCATCGAGTCCCTGTGAGGCCCGACGACGAGAGGTGACTTTGCCATGAATACGGATTTTATCAAGGGCGTTGTGGTGCCCATACTCACCCCCATTGACGCCGACGAGCGCATCGACGAGGCCAGGCTCCGCGCCCAGGTGGACTACGTCATCGACGGCGGCGTGTCCGGTATCCTGGCCTTCGGCAGCAATGGCGAGTTCTACATGGTGGAGGAGGACGAGATGGAGCGGGGCCTGAAGCTCATGGTGGATCAGGCCGCGGGCCGCGTCCCCGTCTACTTCGGCATCGGCGCCATCAGCACCAGGAAGTGCTGCCGCCTGGCCCAAATGGCGGCGGCCAACGGGGCCGCGGGCATCAGCGTGCTCCAGCCCATGTTCCTCAAGCCCACCTATGCCGAGCTGCTGCGCCACTTCAAGACCATCGCCGAGAGCGTGCCCGGCGTGCCCATGCTGCTCTACAACAACCCCGGCCGGGTGGGGTACACCCTCACCGCCGACCTGGTGGATGAGCTGGCCCACACGGTGGACAACATCGTGGGCATGAAGGACACCAGCGGCGACATCACCCTCACCTCCGAGTTCATCCGCCGCACCCGGGACGTGGACTTCAAGGTGTTCGGCGGCAAGGATACCCTGCTCTATGCCAGCCTGTGCCACGGCGCCGTGGGCGGCGTGTGCACCGCGGCCAACTTCATGCCCGAGCTGATCACCGACGTGTACAACAAGTTCGCGGCCGGGGATCTCAAGGGCAGCCTGGAGGCCCAGTTCAAGCTCAACCCGGTGCGCCTGTCCATGGACGCGGCCAGCTTCCCCGTGGCGGCCAAGGACATGGCCAACCTGCGGGGCCGGGACGTGGGCGAGCCCTATCTGCCCAACCTCCCCACCCCGGAGGGGGCGGCCAGGGAGGGCTTCCGCCGCACCATGGCGGCCGCCGGCCTGATTTAACCCCATCCGTGGGGCTGTGTGGGAGGATAGCATGAAACTCAGACAAGACTGTGAGGAGATTGTCCGCCGGGCCATCGCCGCCGTCCAGCCGGACGCGGCGGTGCGCCGGGCCCTGGAGGGCAGGTCATTCCCCGCCGGCCGGCTGGTGCTGGTGGCGGCGGGCAAGGCGGCCTGGTCCATGGCCCGCGCCGCCCACGACTGCGTGGGGGAGCGGCTGGACGGCGGCATCGTCATCACCAAGCACGGCCACGCCCAGGGGCCCATCGGCTCCCTGCTCATCCGGGAGGCGGGCCACCCCGTCCCCGACCACGACACCTTCTCCGCCACCGAGGAGGCCCTGGCCCTCACCAGCGGCCTGACGGAGGCGGACACGGTGCTCTTCCTGCTCTCCGGCGGCGGCTCGGCCCTGTTTGAGGCCCCCCTGGTGCCTCCGGCGGAGCTCCAGGACATCACCCGGCAGCTGCTCTCCTGCGGGGCGGACATCGTGGAGATGAACACCATCCGCAAGCGGCTCTCCGCCGTCAAGGGCGGCCGCTTTGCCCGGCACTGCGCCCCGGCAAAGGTGTTCTCCATCGTCCTGTCCGACATCATCGGCGACCCCCTGGACATGATCGCCTCCGGCCCGGCCTATCCCGACTCGTCCACCTGTGACGACGCCCGGGCCATCGCCGCCAAGTACGGCCTGCACCTCTCCCCGGCGGCGGCGCGCTGCCTGGAGGAGGAGACCCCCAAGGCGCTGGACAACGTGGACACCGTGATCACCGGCAGCGTGCGGGAGCTGTGCGCCGCCGCCGCCGGGGCCTGCCGGGAGCTGGGGTATGAGCCGGTGGTGCTCACCGACAGCCTGGACTGCGAGGCACGGGAGGCCGGGGCCTTCCTGGCCGCCATCGCCCGCAGCCACCAGGATACCGGCCGCTCCCTGGCCTTCCTGGCCGGAGGGGAGACGGTGGTGCACCTGACCGGCACCGGCCTGGGCGGGCGCAACCAGGAGCTGGCCCTGTCCGCCGCGGCGGGTATCGCCGGCCTGGCGGACACCGCCGTGTTCTCCGTGGGCAGCGACGGCACCGACGGCCCCACCGACGCCGCCGGCGGCTTCGTCACCGGCCAGACCCGGGACGCGCTGGCCGGGCAGGGCGTGCGCATCTTCGATGTTTTGAAGGACAACGACGCCTACCACGCCCTGGAGGCGTGCGGCGGCCTGCTGCGCACCGGCGCCACCGGAACCAATGTGAACGACGTGGCGGTTCTTCTGATCCGCCGCTGACCTTCTTCCCAACCCTTTCCCAGCGCCCCCGACCCCAGCCGGAGCCGGGGGCGCACCCTTTTGACGGCCAAGGAGTGAACCGGACATGGACGTGAAACAGATGCTCTATATGGTGACCATCGCCCAGGAGGGCGGCATCAGCAAGGCCGCCGCCAAGCTGTTCATCACCCAGTCCGCCCTGGATCAGCAGCTGCTCAAGCTGGAGCACGAGCTGGGCACCCCCCTGTTCTACCGCTCCCGCAGCAGCTTTTCCCTCACCGAGGCGGGCCGGGTGTACGTGGACTACGCCCAGCGGATGCTGGAGCTGAAAAACGAGGCCTACCGCATCATCCACGATCTGGCCGGCCAGCGGCGGGGCACCCTCACCCTGGCCTTCGCGCCGGAGCGGGGGATGGAGATGTTCATGGACGTGTACCCCCGCTTTTACCGGGACTACCCCCAGGTGAAGGTGGTGCCCCGGGAGATGGGGGTGCGCCGGCAGCTGGAGCTGCTGGGCGGGGACGGGCTGGATCTGGGCTTCATCTCCAAGAAGGACGGGCCCCTGCCCGGCATCGACCAGGTGACCCTGTGCCAGGAGGAGTTCCTCCTCATCACCCCGCCGGATCACCCCCTGGCCGCCCGGGCCGCCCCGCTGGGGGAGCCGCTGACGGTGCTGGACGTGTCCTGCCTGCGGGAGCTGACCTTCTGCCTGATCTACCGCCAGTCCACCCAGCGGGAGGTCATCGACCCCCTCTTTGACGCGGCGGGGTGCAAGGCCAACCTGTTCCTGGAGACCGGCAGCAACCGGGCCAACATCTCCATGGTGCGCCGGGGCCTGAGCTGCTCCATCCTGCCCGCCCACTACGTCCGGGGGGTGGAGGACGTGGCCCGCTTCCGCCTGTCCGCCCACCCCACCTGGACGGTGACCGCCTGCAGCCGCCGGGGCCGCTACCTGTCCCAGGCCGCCCGGCACTTCATCCGCCTGGCGGGGGAATACTTTCAGTCCGCCGGGGCCGACCCCGGGGAAAAGGAGCTGAGCCAATGAGCACCATCTATGAGATCTTCGGCCGCGACGCCCACGCCATGACCATCGCCCTGATGGAGCGGGCGGAGGTGGCCGCCGCCATCCCCGCCGGGGCGTCCGTGGCCCTCAAGCCCAACCTGGTGGTGGCCGGCCGCCCGGAGGACGGCGCCACCACCCACGCCGGCGTCCTCTCCGGCGCCATCGAGTACCTGCGGGAGCACGGGGTGCGGGACATCTCCATCATCGAGGGCTCCTGGGTGGGGGACAGCACCGGCCGGGCCTTCCGTACCGCCGGGTACGACGCGGTGGGGCGGAAATACAACGTGCCCCTGTACGACCTCAAGGGGGACAAAACCCGCCGGGTGGACACCCCCCTGCGGCCCATGGACATCTGCTGCCGGGCCCTGGACGCGGGGTACCTCATCAACCTGCCGGTGCTCAAGGGCCACTGCCAGACCCGCATGACCTGCGCCCTCAAGAACTGCAAGGGCTGCCTCCCCGACCGGGAGAAGCGGCGCTTCCACGCCGAGGGCCTCATGGAGCCCATCGCCGCCCTGGCCGCCGCCCTGAGGCCGGCCCTCACCATCGTGGACAGCATCTGCGGCGATCTGGACTTCGAGGAGGGGGGCAACCCGGTGCCCACCGGCCGGATGCTGCTGGGCACCGACATGGTGCAGCTGGACGCCTACGGCTGCCGCCTCATGGGCCTGGAGCCGGCGCAGGTGCCCTACATCGGCCTGGCCGAGGGCTGGGGCGCGGGCAGCGCCGCCCTGGCGGAGGGGGATATCGTCCGCCTCAACACCCCCGCCGACGGGGCGGAGTACCCCGCCCCGTCGGGCACCGTGGCCGCCCTCACCCGCTCCGTCCAGGCCAAAAGCGCCTGCTCCGCCTGCTACGCCAGCCTGGTGCGGGCCCTGTACCGCCGGGGCGGCGGGAAGCGGGCCGTCGCCATCGGCCAGGGGTGGAAGGGCGTGCCCTTCGACGGGCTGGGCATAGGCGCCTGCTGCGACTGCGCCCGGGAGCAGGTGAAGGGCTGCCCGCCCTCCCCCGAGGACATCCTCCGCGCCCTGTGACGGCCCCGGAGACGGGAATGCGGGATTGTGCGCCCCGGCCTGGAAACAGGCTAGGGAGCCTCAGGCTGTCGATAAAGCCTCCCCGGAGGAAAGCCTCGCAGAGTTCCTGCGGCCGCAGCCGCAGGAATCAAATCGAAATCCGTCATTTCCGGGGACATGCGCCTCGGAAATGACACTTCTCATGGCAGAAGGGGTGACTTTTTCGCAAGAAAACGAACCCCTTCCGCCATGTGATCTTTCTCGAAAAAGCGGCAAAGCCGCTTTTTCGACACGCTGCGGCGCCCCGGCCTGGAAACAGGCCGGGGCGCCTTTCTGCTCAGGAGCGGTTAGAATCCACAAATTCCGGGCAGCAGATCCAGCGAAATAGACAAATAAGGAAAAGCCCGGCGAATTTCTGTTGACTATTCTGTGAAATGTGATTACAATAATATCGTAGCAGTTGGAAACGTTTCCAGAAACGATTCCAGCCGCGCAATCTCATCAAGTTTTCTAGGAGGTCAATGGAAATGAAGAAGATTCTTGCACTGGGCCTCACTGCGGCCCTGTCCCTGTCTCTCCTGGCCGGCTGCGGCGGCGGCACAGGAACGCCCGCCGAGACCGGCTCCGCCGGGACGGATGCCCCTGCCGCTGAGACCGGCTCCGGCACCAGCGGCTCCGTCTACTACCTGAACTTCAAGCCCGAGCAGGACGCTCAGTGGCAGGAGCTGGCGGAGATCTACACCGAGGAGACCGGCGTGCCCGTCAAGGTGGTCACCGCCGCCTCCGGCACCTACGAGACCATGCTGACCAGCGAGATGGCCAAGGACGACGCCCCCACCATGTTCCAGGTCAACGGCCCCGTGGGTCTGAACAGCTGGAAGGACTACTGCTACGACCTGTCCGGCTCCGCCCTCTACGGCGAGCTGACCAGCGACGACTACGCCCTGAAGAACGGGGACGAGGTGGCCGGCATCGCCTACGTCATCGAGTCCTACGGCATCATCGTCAACCAGACCCTGCTGCAGCAGGCCGGCTACACCGTGGAGGACATCCAGTCCTTTGACGATCTGAAGGCCGTGGCCGAGGACATCACCGCCCGCAAGGACGAGCTGGGCTTCTCCGCCTTCACCTCCGCCGGTATGGACAGCTCCTCCGACTGGCGCTTCAAGACCCACCTGGCCAACCTGCCCATCTACTTCGAGTACCAGGATAAGGGCATCACCTCCACCGACGCCATCGAGGGCACCTACCTGGACAACTACCGCAACATCTGGGATCTGTACATCAACAACGCCACCTGCGACCCCGCTGAGCTGACCGCCAAGACCGCCAACGACGCCGTCAACGAGTTCACCTCCGGCCAGGCCGTGTTCTATCAGAACGGCTCCTGGGAGTACGGCAACGTGGTGGGCGAGGGTAAGCTGTCCGACGCGGACGTGACCATGATCCCCATCTACATCGGCGTGGGCGACGAGGCCAACCAGGGCCTGTGCACCGGCTCCGAGAACTACTGGTGCGTCAACAAGAACGCCTCTGCTGAGGACATCCAGGCCACCCTGGACTTCATGTACTGGTGCGTCACCGACGAGACCGCCCTGCAGGCCATGACCGGCGGCGAGGGCGCCATGCCCTCCGGCGGGGCCGGTATGGCGTTCGCCATCCCCTTCAAGGCCGCTCCCGAGTCCAGCAACCCCTTCGTGGCCCTGGACGCTCAGATGACCGCCGACGGCAAGACCCCCGTGTCCTGGAACTTCACCACCATGCCCTCTGAGGAGTGGAAGAACGTGCTGGGTTCCGCCCTGGCCGTCTACGCCGCCGACCAGACCGACGCCAACTGGGACGCCGTGGTGTCCGCCTTCGTGGACAACTGGGCCGCCGAGTACGCCCTGGCCAACGGCTGAGGCTGTGTAAGCTGAACAAGAGAAAGCATTGGCTTTCCGGGGCCGCCGGAATGAGTCCGGCGGCCCCGGTTCTTAAACGCCGCCCGGGCAGGCCGCGCACCTGACTGGAGCGCGGTCTGCCCGGACGGCGCATTTTCAATCCTTTGAGGGGGGATCGGCTGTGCAAAAAGCCATCAGGAAATACTGGCCGATTTTTGTGCTGCCCACGCTGGCCGCCTTTACCATCGGCTTCATCATCCCGTTCATCCAGGGCGCCTATCTGGCCTTCTGTCAGTTCACCACCGTGCGGGACGCCACCTTTATCGGCATCTCCAACTTCATCCGGGCCATCAGCGACTCCACCTTCACCCACGCCTTCTGGTACAACTGCGCCTTCGTGGTGGTGAGCACCCTGGCCATCAACATCGGCGGCCTGGCCGTGGCCCTGATCCTCACCCGCGGCATCCGGGGCACCAACGCCTTCCGCACCGTGTTCTTCATGCCCAACCTGATCGGCGGCATCGTGCTGGGCTACATCTGGCAGATCCTGCTCAACTGCGTGCTCAGCCTGCTGGAGAAGCCCCTGCTCACCCTGGATGCCACCGCCGGCTTCTGGGGCCTGGTGATCCTCATGTGCTGGCAGCAGATCGGCTACATGATGATCATCTACGTGGCCGGGCTGCAGAGCGTGCCCGACACCCTGGTGGAGGCCGCGGAGATCGACGGCGCCACCCGCTGGCAGACCTTCTGGAAGGTGAAGCTGCCCATGCTCATGCCCTCCATCACTATATGCCTCTTCCTGACCATCACCAACAGCTTCAAGCTCTTTGACCAGAACATGGCCCTCACCGGCGGCCAGCCCGCCCACCAGAGCGAGCTGCTGGCCTACAACATCTACTACACCTTCTACGGCCGCTCCGGGCCCCAGTGGCGCGGCATCGGCCAGGCCAAGGCGGTTATCTTCTGCGTGATCGTGGTGGCCATCGCCCTGATCCAGCTGCGGGCAACCCGCAAGAGGGAGGTACAGCAGTAATGAAACAGAAAGCTCTGCGCTCCAACCGGATCTGGAGCATTGTGATGACCATTGTGTGCGTCATCTATATGTACCCCATCTTCATGGTGCTCATGAACTCCCTGAAGGTGGAGAGCGCCATCAGCACCAGCACCGCCTTCGACCTGCCCAACGCGGAGACCTTCGCGGGCCTGGCCAACTATGAGAACGCCATCGGCTCCCAGGGCTTCCTGCTCAGCCTGTTCTACACCGCCTTCATCACCATCACCTCGGTGCTGGCCATTCTGATCTTCTGCTCCATGTTCGCCTGGTACATCACCCGGGTGAACAACCGCTTCACCAAGATCCTCTATCTGCTGTGCGCCTTCTCCATGGTGGTGCCCTTCCAGATGGTCATGTTCACCCTGTCCTCCCTGGCGGACACCCTCCACCTGAACACCCCCTGGGTGCTGTGGATCATCTACCTGGGCTTCGGCGCGGGCCTGGCGGTGTTCATGTTCTGCGGCTTCATGCGCAGCGTGCCCATCGACATGGAGGAGGCCTCCATGATCGACGGGTGCAGCCCCATCCAGACCTACTTCCATATCGTGTTCCCCCTGCTGCGCCCCACCATGATCTCCGTGGCCATCTTGGAGGCCATGTGGATCTGGAACGACTACCTGCTGCCCACCCTGATTCTGGACATCCAGAAGTACCGCACCATCTCCATGCTGATCCAGTTCTTCAAGGGCAGCTACGGCCGGGTGGAGATGGGCCCCATGATGGCGTGCATCATGCTGGCCATCCTGCCCATCATTGTGGTCTATCTGCTGGCCCAGAAGCACATCATCAAGGGCGTCGTGGCCGGTGCGGTCAAGGGCTGAGCCGCCTCCGGGGAGCGGCCCCGCCGCTCCCCTGTCCCCTTCGGCTGTGCATGGATTTTTGAGAGGGATTGGGGTGTGGTATGACCATCAAGGACATTGCCCGGCTGTCTGGATACAGCCTGGGCACCGTCTCCCGGGTGCTCAATGACCACCCGGACGTGAGCGAGCAGGCCCGGGAGCGGGTACTGGCCGTGGTGCGGGAGCACGGCTTTCAGCCCAACTCCAACGCCCGCCATCTGAAAATGCAGGCCCAGTCGGCGGTGGCGGTGCTGGTGAAGGGCACCCAGAACCTGCTCTTCGCGGACATCCTGGAGCGGATCCAGTCCCGGCTTCAGGACAACGGCGAGGAGGTGTACGTGGCCTACCTGGACGAGGATGCCGACGAGGTGCAGTACGCCGTCCAGCTCGCCCGCCTGCGCCGGCCCAAGGGCTTTCTCTTCCTGGGGGGCGACCTGGAGTTCTTCCGCACGGAGTTCCGCCCCCTCACCGTGCCCTGCGTGCTGCTGACCAACAGCGCCCGGGGCCTGGGCTATGACAATCTGTCCAGCTTCACCACCGACGACGCGGCGGCGGCGGGCGAGGTGATCGACTATCTGTACGCCTGCGGCCACCGGCGCATCGGCGTGCTGGGGGGCAACCTGTCCGGGGAGCAGATCAGCTCCCAGCGCCTGCGGGGTGTCTACGCCGCCATGGCCCGCAACGGCCTGGACTTCGACCCGGCCCGGCAGTACGAGCCCTGCCGCTACTCCATGGCGGAGGGCTACCGGGCGGCCAGGCGCCTGCTGGAGCGGGAGCCGGGCCTGACCGCCCTCTTCGCACTGGGCGACGTGATCGCCCTGGGGGCCATGCGGGCCCTGGCCGACCAGGGCCTGTCCGTGCCCGGCGACATCTCGGTGGTGGGGTATGACGGCACCTCCTCCGCCGCCTACAGCGTGCCCCGCCTGACCACCATCCGGCAGGACACGGCCCAGTTGGCGGAGCGTGGGGTGCAGACCCTGCTGCGGGGCATCCACTATGCCCAGCCCCCCATCCACGAGGCGGTGCCCTTCACCCTCCTCCAGCGGGAGAGCGTGCGGGTGCTGGGCCCGGCCCCCTGAACGTCAAAACCAAGAAAGAGTGTGTTGTGATGATGCGAAGTGCCGGCATTCTGATGCCGCTCACCTCCCTGCCCTCCCCCTGGGGGGTGGGCACCCTGGGGGCGGAGGCCCGTGCCTTTGTGGACTTCCTGGCCCGGGCGGGCCAGACGTACTGGCAGGTGCTGCCCATCGGGCCCACCAGCTACGGCGACTCCCCCTATCAGTCCTTCTCCTCCTTCGCCGGCAGCCCCTACCTCATTGATCTGGACGATCTGTGCGCCGAGGGCCTGCTGAAGCCGGAGGAGTATCAGGGCCTGGACTGGGGGGAGGATCCGGAGCGGGTGGACTACGGCCTGCTGTACCGGCAGCGCTTCCCCGTGCTGCGCCAGGCGGTGCGCCGCCTGCGGGCCCGGCGGCTGGAGGAGCTGGCCGCCTTCTGCGCCCGGGAGGCGGACTGGCTGGACGACTATGCCCTGTTCATGGCCCTCAAGGGCCGCCATGACGGCGCGCCCTGGAGCCAGTGGCCCGCCCCCCTCCGCCGGCGGGAGCCGGCGGCCCTGGCCGCCGCGGCCCGGGAGCTGGACGGGGAGCTGTGGTTCTGGAAGGGCGTCCAGTTCCTGTTCTTCCGCCAGTGGGAGGCCCTGAAGGCCCGGGCGGCGGAGCAGGGGGTCGCCATCATCGGGGATCTCCCCATCTACGTGGCCGAGGACAGCGCCGACGTGTGGGCCGACCCGTCCCAGTTCCAGATGGACGAGGCCCTCCGCCCCACCGGCGTGGCGGGCTGTCCGCCGGACGGCTTCTCCGCCGACGGCCAGCGGTGGGGCAACCCCCTGTTCGACTGGGAGGCCATGAAGGCCGACGGCTACCGCTGGTGGCTCCGCCGCATCTCCTTCCAGTTCCGCTTCTACGACGTGCTGCGCATCGACCATTTCCGGGGGTTTGAGGCCTACTACACCATCCCCGCCGGGGCGGAGAACGCCAAAAAGGGCTTCTGGAAGCCGGGGCCGGGGCTGGACTTCTTCCGGGCCCTGGAGGCGGCCATCGGGAAGCGGCCCATCATCGCCGAGGATCTGGGCTTCCTCACCCCCGCCGTCCACCAGCTGCTCTCCGACACCGGCTTCCCCGGCATGAAGGTGCTCCAGTTCGCCTTCGACAGCCGGGACGGCGGCGGCCGGGCCTATCAGCCCCACAACTACCCCACCAACTGCGTGGCCTATGTGGGCACCCACGACAACGACACCGCCCTGGGCTGGCTGGCCGAGGCGGAGCCGGCGGACGTGGCCCTGGCCCGGGAGTACCTCCACCTGGATCCGGCGGAGGGGGAGAACTGGGGCATGATGCGGGCCGTCTGGGCCAGCACGGCGGACTGCGCCGTGGTACAGATGCAGGACGTGCTGGGCCTGGGCAACGAGGCGAGGATGAACACCCCCTCCACCCTGGGGGGCAACTGGCAGTGGCGGGCCCGGCCCGGCTTTGCCGCACCGGAGCTGGCCGCCCGCCTCCACCGGCAGATGGAGCTCTATGAGCGCCTGCCGGCGGAAGCCGCTGAGTAAGGGCATCAAAAAAGCGCCTGATGGAAACATCAGGCGCTTTTTTCGCGCGGAGCCCCGAACGGGCCGTCTCAGTTGTCTATGTGGTCCAGATCCGCCGGGCCGACGGCGAAGAAGGTGTAGGTGCCGGAGGCCACCAGCCTGCCCGTCTCGTCGGTAAGGGCGGCATCGTAGACCTGGACAGTACGCCCCAGCTTCTTGGGGGTGGCGGTACAGAAAATCCGCGCGCCCTTGGCGGGGGCCAGGTACTGCATGGAGCAGTCCAGCGTGACACAGGTGCGGCCGGTACTAAAGGCGGCGGTGCCGCACACCGAGTCCGCCAGAGTTACCAAGGCGCCGCCGTGGACCATCCCTAGGGGGTTGAGGCTGGTGGGCTGGACCTCCAGCACGCCCTCGGCGCTGTGATCCTCCCCCAGTCTGGTGACATACATATGGTTGGCGGGGCCAAAGCTGTTGCTGTGGTTGATGCGCTCCAGAATCTTATTGTAGGAATCCGTCAAGAATTTTCTCCTCCGCTTCCTGCTCTGTCAGGCCCAGTGTCATGAGCTTGAGGATCTGATCTCCGGCGATGCGGCCGATGGCCGCCTCATGGATGAGCTGGGCGTCCACGTGGTTGGCCACGATGGCGGGGATGGAGGAGATCTTCGCCTCCCCCATGATGATGGAGTCGCACTGGACGTGGCCGAAGCACTTGGCGTTGCCCGTCATCTTGGGGTAGAACACCTGCTGGGAGTGGTCCTGGGCCACAGACCGGGACACCACCCGGCCGCTGGCCCCCTCCCCGTCCAGGATGATCTCCATGTCGCTCTCGGCGGTCTGCTCCCCGTGGGTGAGCAGCTTTTCGGTGATCACAGCCTCCGCGTTGGGGCCCACCACCACCTTGGTCTCCCGCTTGGTGGAGTCCACGCCGCGGATCTGCACGCTCTCCATGTTGAGGGAGGCCCCCTCCTCCAGGTATACCACCGTCTGGGGGTTCATGATCCGCCTGCCGGTGCCGGGGCCCTCGCCGTAGTGCCGCTCCACATAGCGCACCTTGGAGTTCTTTCCGATGTGGAAGGTGTGCACGCCGTCGTGCTGGCTGGTCTCGCAGCCGGTGTTGTGGATGCCGCAGCCGGCCACGATGTCCACGTCGCAGTCGTCGCCGATGAAGAAGTCGTTGTACACCAGCTCGCTCAGGCCGGTCTGGCTGATGATCACCGGGATGTGCACCGACTCGTGTTTGGTGCCCGGCTTGACGTGGATGTCGATGCCCGACTTGCCCGGCTCGGTCTTGGTGGTGATCTCAATGTTGGCGGTGCTGTTCCGGGAGTCCAGCTGCCCGTTGCGGCGGATGTTGTAGGCCCCCTGGGGGGTCTTCTCCAGATCCGCGATCTCCTTCAGCAGCTTCCATTCCGCTTGATCCATGTTCAGTTCGCCCCCTCTGTCAGATAACTGCATCCAGAGGCCGTGTTGGCCAGGATCTCGGGGAAAATCTCCTCCCGGGGGCCCTGCTTCTGGATCTTGCCGTCGCCGATCATGACGATCTCGTCGGCCAGGTTGATGATGCGCTCCTGGTGGGAGATGATGATCAGGGTGTGCTCCCGCCGCTGGTGGATGGCCTGGAAGGTCTCGGTCAGCTTGGCAAAAGACCACAGGTCAATGCCCGCCTCCGGCTCGTCAAAGATCATGAGCCCGGCCTTGCGGGCCAGGATGGTGGCGATCTCGATGCGCTTGACCTCGCCGCCGGACAGGGAGGCGTCCACCTCCCGGTCGATATAGTCCCCGGCGCACAGGCCCACCTTGGTCAGGTACTGGCAGGCCTCCTCCCGCTTCAGGTTCTCCCTGCCGGAGGCCAGGGACAGGAGATCCCGCACCTTCAGCCCCTTGAACCGGGGGGGCTGCTGGAAGCCGTAGCTCACCCCAAGCCGGGCCCGCTGGGTGATGTCCAGGTCGGTGATGTCGGTGCCGTTCCAGGAGATGGTGCCCCCCGTGGGCCGCACCAGGCCCATGATGGCTTTGGCCAGGGTGGTCTTGCCGCCCCCGTTGGGGCCGGTGATCACCACAAATTGGTTGTCGGCTACGGTGAGGGACACGTCGTTGAGGATACCCAGCTCCCCGCCGGTCTCGTCCTCCACCTGGTAGCTGAGATGCTTGATCTCCAGCATTGGCTGTCGCTCCTTTGTAACATGGCTTGCTTTACAGGGTGTTATTTTATCATGGCGTGCTGGAAAATACAACCCTGCCGGGGCAAAAATTACACTATTCGCATAGGATAAGGTGAATTCAAATCGTCAGGAGGCGCTGTCCATGGAACAAGAGCATCTTTCCAGCCAGTGTGATCAGGAGACCTTCGAGCGGGTGTGGCGGCGGGTCATGCCGGAGTCCCGCCCCGACTGCCCCATCGTCCTGCCGGCGGAACCGGCCGCGTCCCCCGCCGTCCGGGAGGCCCCGCCGGTTCTGCCCGCCGTGGCCGCCTCCGCCCCGCCAGACCGACCCGTGGCGGGCGAGGAGCACAACGTGCCCTGCCTGGGGGCGGCCTCGGCCATCTACGGCGGCCAGCTCCAGCAGTTTGTGGACAGGGCGCTGGCCGACTGGCGGAGCTATCAGGCCCTCTCCCGCCGGGCCCAGGGGAACAGCGGCCGGATCCTCTCCGCCATCGCCGCCGACCAGCGCCGCCATGCCAAGCGGCTGTCCACCGCCTACTTCCTGATCTCCGGCGTGCGCTACTGGCCCGCGGAGCGGCCCGCCGGGCCCGCCTCCCGCACCCCCTTCGCCGCCGCCCTGCGGGAGCGGTTCATGGCCGAGCAGCGGTCGGCCGCCGCCTATCAGGCCGCGGCGGCGGAGACCGCCGACCCCTGCCTGCGGCAGCTCTACGAGGAGCTGTCCGGGGAGGCGGACGCCCACGCCTGGCTGCTGCGGGGCATCCTGGAGGAGCTGTAGAACGGGTACCCGCCGCTGGACTTCTTTCTCCCTGCCGAAGCCGCGGCCTGTGCCCGGCCGCTCCGGGCGGATGATATCCGCCCCTACAGCGTCGGCCCAGGCTGCGGATCATTTGCTGGGCCTCCTGTTCCCCGCAGAATCTGCGGCTTGTGAGAAACGGGCGGCGGGGGCAAGCCCCCGCCCTACGGGTGTGCAGGGCCCAAACGTGCTGTGCGCCGCCGCACCCTCCAGAGTATTTCAGCGGCATGGCACCGGCGGCGGCCCGGCGGGCGCACCTGGTACAGCGCAGCCGCTGTCAGGGCCTGCCGGGTGATCGACGCGGGCAACCCAAGGCGCGGCAGCGCCTGTGACGGACACAAAAAAGGAACCGGGCGTGGATGTACGCCCGGTTTTTGTTTGGCCTGTACAGCGCATGCCGCCATGAGCCCCCGTACTGGGGGGCGCCGGGGGGAACTCCCCCGGCCCCTTCTTTTCCCCCATTTCTTCGGGAAGAAATGGGGGCGCCCGCCGCGCAGGCGCGCCCCCGGGGGGCCCGATAACAGCGGGCGACCACAGGTCGCCCCTACATCGTCGGCCCAAGCTGCGGATCATTCGCTTCCGCGTAAACGCGAAAGCTCATTCCCTCCGCTGGGCCTCCTCTCCCCACGACGACCACTCCGTTGGGTCGCCGCGGGGGGCCCCATTGAGTGCGCCGAGTCGTACCCCAGGGCACCTTCTCTTGCCCCGTTGGGGCAATTCACCTTGTCGCGCCCCACCGGGCATGTGTCCCACAGGAATCAATACCCGTTGACCACCGCGTCCAGCACCTGGGCGGCCACGGAGCCGGCCACGTCGGCGCCGGAGCCGCCGTTCTCCACCAGCACCACGAAGGCGTAGGGGGCGTCCTCATTGCGGAGGAATCCGGCGAACCAGGCGTGGGGGGACTTGCCGCCCCCTACCTCGGCGGTGCCGCTCTTGGCGCAGAGGTCCATGTTGGGGAAGCGGGAGGAGCCGTATTGGTCGGTGACGTTGCGCCCCATCATGTCCGCCAGGGCCTCTGCGGTGTCGGAGGCGATCAGGGTGCCGGTATGGCTGGTAAAGGAGGGCAGGGAGGGCAGGCCCAGGGCGTTCTCCGTTTTCAGGATCAGCTCGGGCACGGCGGCCCTGCCGCCGCCCCCGATGGCCCCCATGTACACCATGAGGGCGCAGGGGTTCACCAGGTCGTTGTACTGGCCCACGCCGGCCCAGCCCAGCTCGTTGGCGGTGAGGCCGTCCAGGTCGAAGGAGCCGGCGGCGGTGCGGATGCCGTTCACCGAGTAGGAGGCGGTGAGCCCCGCTTTCTCCGTGTACCGGGCCAGCACGTCCTCCCCCAGCTCGTCGGCCAGGAGGGCGAACACCCCGTTGCAGGAGTTGGACAGGGCGGCGTAGATGTCCTGCTCCCCGTGGGCGTAGGGGCAGGTGACGGTGCCGTCCCCCACCGTGGTGGAGCCGGTGCACGTCCAGGTACGGTCGTAGAGATCCGGGACGTTCTCGATGGCGGCGGCCAGGGTGACGGTCTTGTACACCGAGCCGGGGGTGAAGGTGCCGGAGAGGAAGCGGTTGAGGTACACGCCGTCGTACCGCTCGTCCCCCTCCTGGATGTCGGGGGGATTGGCCGGGTCAAAGGAGGGGGCGGACACCATGCACAGGATTTCCCCGGTCTTGTAGTTGTACACCCCCACCGCCCCCTTCCGGCCGTTCAGGGCCTGATAGGCGATGTAGTTGTACCGGGCGTCCAGGGTGAGGTAGAGGTCGTTGCCCTGGCCCAGGGGGGAGTAGGAGCCGGTGAGCAGGTTGTAGCCGGACAGCTTGTCGGCGAAGGCCACCAGGGCCCCGGTGCCGATGCGGCCCTCCGCGTCCCCCACGGCGTGGAGGGTGGCTTCCCGCACGGTGGCCCCGTCATAGTACCGGCGCTTCCCGTCCTCATCCACCCAGGTGAGCACATCCCCGTCCCGATCCAGCACCCGGCCGGTGGCGGGCTGCCCGCTGAACACCGGCAGGAAGGAGGCCCAGGAGGAGCCGTTGACCAGGAAGCGGCCCACGAACAGCACCGTGCCCGCCAGCAGGGCGCCGGCCAGGAGCAGGCAGAGCAGGGCCCGTTTTTCAATTTTCTTCATAGTCCGCCTCCCATTCTTCCCCGGCCTGGGGGGCCAGGGCGGCGTTTTTCCGATCCTCCCGCCGGGAGGGCAGCCGGATGGCAAAGCTGGCGTTGGGCCGGGTGTCGGTGGCCTTCAAAAAGGCCAGCAGCCCCCAGGAGGAGATCATGGACGTGCCCCCGTTGGACACAAAGGGGAAGGTGACGCCGGTGAGGGGGAGGATATCCACCGCTCCGAACACGTTGAGGCAGGTCTGGAACACCATCATGGAGGTGGCGGCGCAGGCGGCGATGACGTAGAAGGAGCTCCGCCCCGCCCGGCAGGCCCGGACGGCGAACACCGCCAGGGTGATGACCGAGCCCACCGCCAGCAGGGCGATGATCAGCCCCCACTCCTCGCACAGCATGCCGAACACCAGGTCGGTGTCCCCGGCGGCCACGTTGTGGAGCCAGCCCTCGCCGGGGCCCACCCCCACCAGCCCGCCGGAGGCGGCGGAGGCCATGGTGCGGGTCTGCTGGTAGCCGCTGCCGGTGGAGGCGTTCTGCCAGGCATGGCCCCAGGTGGCGAAGCGGCGGAGGATGTAGGGCTTGAGGGAGAGCACGGTGAGCACGGCGAACACCCCGCCGCCGCAGATCAGGGCCAGGGTGGCCCAGTCGCCGGAGCGGAGGTAGGCGATCACCAGGAAGGTGACAAAGAAGATGGCGGCGGTGCCGAAGTCGCTCAT
>NZ_JAHZDL010000042.1:0-20607 GCF_019422385.1 Flavonifractor sp. | reverse complement strand
ACCTTGGTCTTGTTGGGCACACCGGAGCCGGACTCGATGTTGCAGGCCTTCTTGATGAGGACGGCGGCGGGAGGGGTCTTGGTGATGAAGGTGAAGGAACGGTCGGCGTAGACGGTGATCACCACGGGGATGATCAGGCCGGCGTCGTTCTTGGTGCGCTCGTTGAACTCCTTGGTGAAGGCGGCGATGTTGATGCCGTGCTGACCAAGGGCGGGGCCGACGGGGGGCGCGGGAGTCGCCTTGCCCGCGGGAATCTGAAGTTTCACATAACCAGTAATTTTCTGTGCCATTTGAAACAGCACCTCCTACGATAAATGTGGTTGGAAGCGGAACTGCAGGGCAGTCCCTCCCACGTGCGGGGAATCGGGCCGCAGGGCCCGGGATGTCATTCGACCGGCTCGACCTGATCCAGCTCCAGCTCTACGGGGGTTTCGCGGCCGAACATGGAGACCACCACCCGTACCTTGCTGCGATCCAGGTCGATCTCCTCCACGGTGCCCAGGAAGGACTCCAGAGCGCCGTCGGTAATCTTCACGTTGTCGCCCACCTGATAGCCGACCACCACCTCGCGCTTTTCCACGCCCAGGGCGGCAATCTCTTCGTCTGTCAGGGGGATGGCCTTGTTGCCGGAGCCAACAAAGCCAGTGGCGCCGCGGATATTGCGCACCAGATGCCAGGTGTCGTCGGTCATCACCATCTTCACCAGCACATAGCCGGGAAAAACCTTGCGCTCCACGGTCTTGGGGCCGTTGTCCGTGATCTCGGTAACCGTCTCCAGGGGGATGCTGACCTCCTGGATCAGGTCGCGCAGACCGCGGTTCTCCACGGCCTTCTCGATGCTGGCGGCCACGGTGTTCTCATAGCCGGAATAGGTATGCACCACATACCACTTCGCGTTGTCAGCCATGCCGCACCTTAACCCTTACCGAAGAGATCCAGCAGGGCGGTGATCACGGCGCCGGCCAGGGCATCAAACACCCAGATGCAGATGCCCACGATGATGCAGCAGACGATCACGATCACGGTGTTGTTGATGGTCTGCTTGCGAGTGGGCCACTGAACCTTTTTCAGTTCGCCCTTCATATCCTTGAACCACTTGCCGATGCGGGCGAAGACGCCGGGCTTCTTGTCAGCGGGCTTCGCGTCCTTCTTCTTCTCGGCCTTCGCGGGCTTGTCGGCGGCCTTGTCGGCGGCCTGTTCCAGCTTCTCGTTTTCAGACATTCCGTTTCACCCTTCTTTCTTCTGCGCCATAATCAGAGCACGCATTACTTGGTCTCGTTGTGAACCGTGTGCTTCCTGCAGAAGGGGCAGTACTTGTTGAGTTCCAGACGGTCGGGAGTGTTCTTCTTGTTCTTGTTGGTGTTATAGTTCCGCTGCTTGCACTCGGAGCAGCGCAGGGTGATCTTCACCCGGTTGCCGGCTTTCGCCATGTTCGGCACCTCCTTCAATGATTGGCCGCGGACAGCAAAAAAGCTGAACCCGGCCGCGGGCCGAATCCAGCAACGCACCACCGGCAGAAAAACGGCCGGTCAAGTTCGTCACGGTGCGGATTCGGCATGCTTGCCTCCCTATGTCCTCCAGACGAGGGAAGGGTTTGTACGTCATCACACCGTAAAAATGCGCACAAAAAAAGAGCCCTTTTTCATAGGTGAATAGAGTCTATCACAGCTTCTCCCGGAAGTCAAGGATTTTTCCTTGTTTTTTTCCCGGTTCTCGGGTATATTGGGGGAGAAAAGGAGTGATTGGATTGCGCATCATGGCGATTGACTACGGAGACGCCCGAACCGGGGTGGCCATCTCCGATCCCACCGGCCTGCTGGCCGGGTTTACCACGGTGATCCACAGCCGGAAGCCGGAGGCGGTGGCGGCGGAGCTGGCCCGGCTGGTGCGGGAGCACCGGGTGGATGAGCTGGTCATGGGCTTCCCCCGCAACATGGACGGCACTGAGGGCCCCCGGGCCGAGCTGTACCGCGCCTTTGCGGAGCAGGTGGAGGCCGCCTGCGGCCTCAAGCCGGTGCTGTGGGACGAGCGGCGCACCACCGTGGAGGCCCACAGCATCCTCCACGCCTCGGGCAAGCGGATGAAAAACCACAAAAAAACCGTGGACGCGGTGGCGGCGACTTTAATTTTAGAAGGATACCTCACCTTCAAGCGGGCGCGGGGACAGGTGTAGGGCGCGGCATCCCTGACGCGCCGCCCGCAGGGCGGTATGACAACTGCCAGGCCCGTAGGGGCGGATATCATCCGCCCGCTTGCCCCCGCCACCGCTGGCCCCGTGGGGCGCGACGACTCGGCGCGCCGTCCGTAGGGGCGACCTGTGGTCGCCCGTCATTTGCTGGGGAACCCCCCGGGGACGCGCCTGCGCGGCGGGCGCCCCCATTTCTTCCCAAAGAAATGGGGGGAAAGAAGGGCCAGGGGCTCCGCCCCTTGGATCCCCCCAAACGGGGGCTCATGGCGGCGGTGGGCTGTACGGACAGGGCAAAAACCAACCGCGCATTGCCGCCCGTTTTCCCGGCAATCATACTACAGGCGCTGCCGCGCCCCGGGCGGCACGCATCGGGATTACCCTGCAAGCCCCGATGGCCGCTGCGCTGTACCGGGTGCGCCCGCCGGGCCGCCGGGAGCCTGGAGCGGATGCGGAGGCCCCGCACCCACTGCAGCCGTGGAATTTTTCGTGCTCGTTACCGTCACGTTTTGGCGAACAGTTCCCGCAGGCCCACCACGAGGAGGAAGCCGCCGAAGCAGCGGCGGAGCAGCTCCACGTCCAGCCCGGTGGCCAGCCAGGCGGCCAGGGCGGTGCCCGCCAGCCCGGCCAAGGCGGCGGGCCAGACGGTCTTGCCGTCGATATACCCGTTCTTGATGTGGGCGGGCAGGGCGGTGGCGGCGGCGGGCAGGAAGTAGAGCAGGTTGACCCCCTGGGCCAGGTTCTGGGGCACGCCGGCGAAGGTGGTCATATAGATGAGCAGCAGGGTACCGCCGCCGACGCCGAAGCCGGAGAGGATGCCGGTGGCGGTTCCGGCCAGGAGGGGGAGCAGCCAGCCCATCAGAAGAACAGGGCCTTGGCCCCGCCGTAGAGGATGAGCAGGGCGAAGGCCCGGCGGAGCCACACCATATTCAATTTCTTGAACATCCGCCCGCCCAGAAAGCCGCCGAGCAGCCCGCCCAGCAGATAGGGCAGGGCCAGCATGAAATCCAGCCCGCCCCGGAGCCAGTAGATGGCGGAGGACAGGGCGCACAGGGGCAGGATGGCGGCGATGGAGGTGGCGAAGGCCTGCCGCTGATCCAGGCCGCACCACCGGGTGAGCAGGGGCACCAGGAGCATCCCCCCTCCCCCGCCGAAGAAGCCGTTGGCCAGCCCGGCGGCCCCGCCGGCCACGGCGCTGCGGAATTTGGAGCCGGATTTTTTCTGCAAAAAGCATCCCTCCCTTGGCCATAGTCTGCCAGGGGAGGGATGTTTTTATGCGCGCAGGCCGGCCAGGGCCAGTACCACGTCGCCGGCCAGCATGAGGCCGGCCGCCGGCGGCACCCAGGCCACGCTGCCGGGAACGGAGCGGCGGCCGGGGGGCGGGGCCTCGGTCTGGATGGGCGCCCGGGGCTCCTCCGGCGACCAGAGCACCCGGTGGTGGACGATGCCCCGGGCCCGCAGCTCCTTGCGCACCACCCGGGCCAGGGGACAGCCCTCGGTTTTGGACAGGTCGGAGATGCGGAACAGGGAGGGATCCAGCTTGTTGCCAGTGCCCAGGGAGGAGATGATGGGGATCCCCCGCCCCAGGGCGGTCTCGATCAGATCCAGCTTGCAGGACACCAGATCGATGCAGTCCACGATGTAGTCATAGGGGACGGCAAAGAATTTCTCCCGGCTGGCGGCCTCGTACTTCTCCGCCAGCACGGTGAGGCGGCAGGCCGGGTTGATCTGGGAGATGCGCTCCGCCATGGCGGCGGCCTTGGGCTGGCCCAGGGTGGACTCCAGGGCCTCCGCCTGCCGGTTCAGGTTGGTGAGGCCCACGTCGTCGTGATCCACCAGGGTGAGGGCGCCCACGCCGGAGCGGGCCAGGGCCTCGGCGCACCAGCTGCCCACGCCCCCCAGGCCGAACACCGCCACGTGGGCGGCGGCCAGCTTCTCCATGGCCTCCGGCCCCAGCAGCATCTCCGTCCTCAGAAATCGCTCGTCCATATACAGCTTCCTTTCAAAAAAGCGGACGGAGCGTGGCCCCGTCCGCTTTTTTCATGCTTGTTCCGCAGCTCAGCCCACGTAGTTGATGCCGCTGCCCTCGGTGGCCTCCAGGCCATCCTGGATCTCGGTAAGCCACGCGTTGTAGTCGGTTCCCCGCAGGGAGCTGTCCGCCGTGTTCTTCCACACCGGGTCGTCCCAGCTCTGGAAGTAGATCACGTGCCAGCCCTGCTGGCCGTCCTGGGGGTTCTCCAGCACGGTGGTGTCGCCCTCCTGGCGGGCCTCGTCAAAGATCCAGTCGTTGAAGGCCTCAAACATCTGGCCCTCATAGACCTGCTCATACAGGCCGCCGTTGGTGTTGGAGCCGGTGTCGTCGGAGTACTCATTGGCCAGCTCGCCGAAGGACTCGGCGGTCTTGTCGCCGGCCTCCCACTGGGCCAGCAGATCCTCGGCCTCCGCCTTGGCGGCGTCCAGGGCCTCCTGGGTGGGGAT
Organism: Flavonifractor sp.; assembly: GCF_019422385.1. NCBI lineage: Bacteria > Bacillati > Bacillota > Clostridia > Eubacteriales > Oscillospiraceae > Flavonifractor > Flavonifractor sp. The sequence goes on along the minus strand of NZ_JAHZDL010000042.1, from coordinate 15,944 downwards.
CTGGCTCTCGTCCACGTCCTCGGTGGACTCGTCGTCCTCCTGGGTCAGTTCGGCCTGGATCAGGATGTGGCGGATGTCCACGGTGGGCGTCTCGTCACGATAGCGATCCATGAACAGCACCACATAGTAGCCGGTGCTGCTGGAGGTGGTGCTCTCCGCCACGGTCACGTCGCCGGCGGTGCGGCCGGCATCCTGCATCCACTCCGAGTAGCTGGAGGCCAGGCCGCTGCCCACGGTGGTGCGCAGGGGGCTGTAGGTGTCCACGCTGTCCTCGCCCACATAGTCGGCCAGCAGCTCGCCAAAGGCGGCGGCCTTGTCGTCGGCCTCATTCAGGGCGGCGGCAAAGGCGTCGGCCTGGGCCTTGGCCTCCTCCATGGCGGCGGTGCTCTCCTCCTCGGTGGGCTCCACAGTGTTGCCCTCCTCGTCGGTGGTGGACTCGGCGGTGCCGTCGATAAAGGCATAGTAGTACTGGAAGGTATCCAGGGTGTCGGCGTTCTCCTCGTAGTAGGTCTGGATCTCCTCGTCGGTATAGGTCAGGCCGTCGTACACGCTGTTGGCGTAGCCGTTGATCAGGGCGGCCCGCTCCACGCAGTCACGGTAGGCGGACACGGTCATATACCGGCCAAAGGACATCTTCAGATAGCCTGCCAGGTTGAGGCCGTACTGCTCGGCGGTCTGGCGCATGCTCTCAATCTGCTGCTCGGCGGTGGCCTGATCCTCCTCGGTCATGGTGTAGCCGGCCTCGTCGGCGGCGTTCTGGAGGGCGGCCGCCTGGGTCAGGGCGGTCACGGCCTGATCCAGGAAGTAGTCGTGGTAGGTCTGGGTCTGGGCCTCATCCCGGTACTGCTCGGCGGGATCCACGCTGGTGTCAAAGCTGGACATGCCGTACTGGCTGTACAAGCTCTCCTGGCTCAGCGCGCTGCCGTAGTAGTACATCACGTCGGTGACGCTGTAGTCCCGGCCGCCCACGCTGACGGCCGTCTCCCGGCGCTGGAAGATGCCGGAGTGCCACACCAGCAGGATCACCACCAGGACGGCGACGATCACGCCGATGACCGTATACAGAACCGCCTTGCGCTTGGCGGCCTTCTGCTCCTGGAGCTCCTTCCGCTGGGTCTGGGTGAGCCCCTTGTTGGGGTCGCTCTGGCGCGTTTTCTTTTCTCTGGATGCGCTCATTTGTAGCTTCAGTCCTCTCAGTAATCTCCCCCGCAGAGGCGGGGTTTCCGTAGACGTTCAAATATTATACAGGAAAAACCCCGCCCGCGCAAGAGGAAAAGCAGGTTTTACAGTTTATTCAAACAGAGGAAAAAGAAAAAGCCCCACGAAGCTTCCGCTTCGTGGGGGCCCCGCTCTGGCCGTGCGAGCCCACTTAAAACCTGCACAAAATGGCAGGTGGGTTGCCTCCACGGCGCTTCGTCGCTTCCAACTTCCAGCCGCACCTCGGAGGGGGGCCGGGAGGCCTGCGGTTCACGCCGTGAGTTCTGGCATCCCGTTTGAGAGATGTGGGTTTAAATAGAGCCCGTCACGCACCGAGCAGGAAAATTTGTGTCCTTGTCAGTCCCCTTCGTCCTCGTCGGCAAAGAGGGACTCCATAAACTGCTGGTAGACCGCCTCCAACTCCTCGTCGCTGTCCAGGGTGGAGAGCTGCTCCTCCCCGTTTACCAGCACGGTCTTGAGGATGATGAGGCCGTAGTCCTCCTCCTCCCCGTCGGCGGGCTCGCCGTCCTGTCCGGCGGCCACGGCGGGGAAAAAGGCCATGTAGGTCTGGCCGTTGTACTCCAGGGTGTCCAGATGCTCCAGCTCAAATTCATTGCCGTCCTCGTCGGTGACGGTGATGAAATCCGGGCCAAATTCTTCACTCATATCGGCTACCTGCCTTCCGTTTCTTCCTGCTCTATTGTATCCCGTCCCGGCCCAAAATGCAAGAGTGTGGACAGCCAAATTTTTCATCCGGGGCATTTGGCTCCCGAAACGGCTGAAAAACATGAAATCAGCGGGGAAAATCCCCGGATTTTCCGCAGATAAATCATAAAATTATTCTAAAGCAGGGTATGATTAGGGTGGACAAGCGGGCAGATCATGGTATAATAGGCGCAAGGCGCCGTACCATGCGGCGCCGGACTTGCACCCATCCACCCGCGCTCACCGATTTACGGAGGTGTTCTTTTGGCTACAACATCCAATCAGGCCCCGCAGCCCGGACGGAAGCGGCCGCGCAGGCAGCGCTCCACCGCGGCGACGGTGGCCGTCACCATAGGCAAGGTGGTCGGCACCCTGCTGCTCATCGGGATCATCACCACGGTGATTCTGATCTGCTTCGCCGCCAGGTACATCCAGACGGTGATCATCCCCCAGGCCCACATCGAGGCCAACTTCGTCATGGATCAGACCAGCATCATCTACTATGAGGATCCCAACACCGGGGAGTATGTGGAGCATCTCTCCCTCCACGGCGATGAGAACCGCATCCTGGTGGACTATGAGGACATCCCGGAGGACATGATCAAGGCCACGGTGGCCATCGAGGATCGAACCTTCTGGGAGCACCACGGCGTCAACTGGCGCCGCACCCTCTACGGCGTGATTCTCATGTTCACCGGCCAGGACATCCAGGGCGGCTCCACCATTACCCAGCAGCTCATCAAGAACTTCACCGGCTATGACGATGTGACGGTGAAGCGGAAGATCCAGGAGATCTTCACCGCCCTGGATTTTGAGAAGAACTACTCCAAGGAGCAGATCCTGGAGTGGTACCTCAACTACATCTATCTGGGCGATACCTGCAGCGGCGTGGCCACGGCGGCGGAGCACTATTTCGGCAAGGATCTGTCGGAGCTCTCCCTGGCCGAGTGCGCCAGCATCATCTCCATCACCAACAACCCCACCATCTACGGCCCCAACTCCAACGAGCGCATGACCAATGAGGACGGCGAGGTGACCACCGGGCGGGAGCGCAACAAACAGCGCCAGGAGCTGGTGCTCTGGACCATGTGGGACCAGGGGATCATCACCGAGGAGGAGTACCAGGCCGCCGTGGCGGAGGAGCTGGTCTTCACCACCGGCGTGGACGAGAAGGAGCCCGACACCATCTACAACTGGTACGATGAGCAGCTCATTACCGACGTGATGAACGATCTGATGGAGCAGTACGGCTACTCCAGCCTGGTGGCCTCCGACATGGTGTATTCCGGCGGCCTGCGCATCTACGCCTGCGTGGATCAGAATGTTCAGAGCATTGTGGAGTCGGTGTACTCCGACCGGAGCAACCTGGATCTCACCAGCAACTCCGGCCAGGAGATCCAGTCCGCCATCGTAATTGTGGATCCCGAGGGCAACATTGTGGGCCTGGCGGGCGCCCTGGGGGACAAGACCACCAACCGGGGCTGGAACTACGCCAGCCACTCCCGGCGGCAGCCCGGCTCCTCCATCAAGCCTCTGAGCGTCTATGCCCCCGCCCTGGAGGCCGGGCTCATCACCCCCGCCTCCGTCTTTGACGACTACCCCGTCCAGGTGCTGGGCGGCAGCGCCTGGCCCCTGAACAACCCCCAGACCTACCGGGGGCTGGTGACGGTGGCCGACGCCCTGCGGGTGTCCTCCAACCCCGCGGCGGTGCGGGTGCTGCAGATGCTGGGCTTTGAGAACTCCTTCAACTTCATGCAGGACAATTTCCACATCGATCTGGAGGAGGGGCTGGAGGTCAACGGCGAGATCAAGAACGACCTGGGCTCCAGCCAGCTGGCCCTGGGCGGCCTGACCAACGGCGTGCGGGTCATCGATATGGCTGCGGCCTACTCGGTCTTCCCCCGGGACGGCCTGTATATCGAGTCCCGCACCTATACCCAGGTGACCCGCATCGCGGAGGACGGCACCGAAGAGGTGATCCTGGACAATACCAACCGGGAGCCGGAGGCGGTGCTCTCCAGCGAGACCACCTACTATATCAACGACATGCTCAAGGACGTGGTCACCGGCGGCAACGGCGCCACCGGCACCGCCGCCCAGATCTCCGGCATGACCGTGGCCGGCAAGACCGGCTCCACCAACTCCAACACCGACCGGTGGTTCGTGGGCTACACCCCCTACTACACCGCCGCGGTTTGGGTGGGCTATGACACGCCGGAGCGCATCTACGCCAGCGGCAACCCGGCCGTCACCATGTGGGAGAAGGTCATGAGCCAGGTGCACGAGGGCCTGGAAAACAAGGACTTCACCCAGCCGGACGGGCTGGTCACGGTGCAGATCTGCCGGGACAGCGGCCTGCGGGCCAGCGAGGCCTGCCTCAACGACCCCAGGGGCAGCCGGGTGCAGAGCATGACCCTGTTCGCCGACGACGTGCCGGCGGAGACCTGCGCCATGCACGTGTCGGTGGAGGTCTGCACCGACAGCCCGGTGCTGGACAGCAGCGGCACCGCCATCGAGGGCCTGTACCACCTGGCCGGAGAGTTCTGCCCCCGGGAGGCGGACGAGAGCCTGGGCATCACCGAGGGCACCGTCCAGACCATCGGCATCCTGGACTACACCCGGGAGCTGGTGGGCGGCGTGAGCTCCCCCGACGGCAACTACTTCAAGAGCTTCCTGGACGCCCAGGGCACCTGCGACGTCCACACCACCGCTCCGGAGCCTGTGGAGCCGGCGGGCTACGATCCCAACAGCTTCGACATCACGGATCCCTCCACCTGGCCGCCGGTGAACGACCCCCGGTATGAGAACTTCGACCCGGAGAACCCGGCCACCTGGCCCACGCCGGAGCCGGAGGAGACTCCCGGCACCGAAATCCCGGGCACCGGAGAGACCACCACGCCGGACACCACGCCTGCCCCGTCTCCCAATCCGGCGGAGACGCCGGGCAGCGAGCCCTTCATTCCGGCCTCCCAATGACAGTCAAAACCGCCCAGGGAGAAAGCCTCGCAGAGTCCCGTCCTCCGCAGAGGACGGAATAAAATCACAATCTGTCATTTCCGGCGACATGTGCGTCGGAAATGACACTTCTCATGGCGGAAGGGGTGACTTTGGGGAAGAAACCGAACCCCTTCCGCCATGCAGCCTCCTCAAAAAAGTGGCTGGAGCCACTTTTTTGACTCGCAAAAACCGCCCCGCCGGCTGTGTCGGCGGGGCGGTTCCTTTTTAGGCTCCGATTCAGGTCTGATCCGGGGTCAGAACCCCGGTATAGGCGTCCACGTAGTAGGAACCGCTGTCGGTGTCGATGCGCCACACCGGGGTGAGCTCCACCGGCCGGGCGGCTCCGCTGAGAAGGTAGCCCGCCGTCATGCCGTCCACCCGGCCGCAGACATAGCCCCCCTCGTTGATGCCGCTGAGGAAGCGAACCAGGATGGAGGCGGCGGACAGCGGCTCCCCCCGGGCAGAGGCCTGGGTGGAGGTGCCGAAGAGGCGGCTGCCCTCCAGATGTACCAGCTCGTCCCCCTCCCACGTCAGGACAACGCGGCAGGAGAATACCGGCACGTCCTCCCACTCCTGGTGGAAGGTCAGGAGAACCTGGCCCGAGGCCTCGTCCCGCTCCTCCGTCTCCAGCGCACCTTGGAAGCCGATACGCTCCAGGCAGGCCTGGGATGCGTCGACGTGGGAGCGGTCGTGCTCCTTCACCCAGGCTCCCGGCTGGAGGGAGACGGAGAAGGTGCCGTTCATGGAGAACTCCGCCGTTCCCCCCTCTCCCACATAGAGCTGGCGTACCTCGTTTTCCCCCTGGCGCTCCGCGCTTCCCAGCAGGGTCTGGGCCACCTGGGCCTCGCTCTCCCGGTCACGGGTGACGGTGAGCGGGCGCAGCTGGGTGTCTGCCGGCAGCCGCTCCGGGCCGAAGGTGATGCCGTTCTGTTCCAGCACGTCGATGGCGGCCTGGCGGGTCTCCTCCTCATAGCGGGCGCTGCGGCTCCCCTGGAGCCCGGCCAGGAGCAGGAGGCACACATTGACGCACACCAGCAGGAGCAGAATGATGTTTTTCAGCTTGGGCCATTCCATGGCGCACTCCTATCTGGCGACCCAGCCGGCTTGGACTGTGTCGCCGCCGTTGTCCGTATAGCACAGGAGCAGCTCCCGTCCCTCGGGGGACAGGGCGTCCAGGGCGGCGGCGGCCTGCCGCTCCGGGAGCAGAAGGCTGTGCTCCGCAGTCTCCTCGTACTCCCGGAAGCGCAGGGTATAGTCGGTGATCTGCCCGTCCTGTACGGTGAAGCGGGCGGCACATCCGTCCGCGGGCAGCAGAACGGCCGCGCCGTTGAGGCTGTACCCGAAGCTGACCGTCACGGCCCCGTCCTCGCCCGTCTCCACGCCGGCCAGATAGAGCCTGGCCGCGCCGCAGGTACGGCCCACCGTGTCCGCCGCCAGCCGGCGGGTGGTCTCCACTAGCTCGGTGACGGTGTAGCCATCCTCCCCCACCGGGTAGCGGATGGGGAGCTCCTCCGAGGTGTGGTAGGTCACGGTGCCGTCCCCGCCGATCTCCAGGGTCTCCCGGCCCAGGCGCAGCCGCAGGCCGCCGGGGATGGCGTAGATGGCGTCGCTGGACACCTGGAAGGAGAGGGACTCCTGGAGGGCCGAAACGGCGTTGGTGTCGGTTCCGGACAGGGGGGTGGAGGCGCGGAACACCGCCGGGCTGGGGGTGGAGGCGGAGAGGAGCACATAGGGATCCAGCCCGTCATAGCCGCCGCCCTCCTCCAGCTCAAAGACAAAGGAGGCGCCGTTGCCGCCGTAGCCGGTGACCAGCTCGTCCATGTGGCCCTCGTAGGCCACCGCTGTCCGGCAGGCATAATACAGGCCGTCTTCCACATTATGATAGTACAGGGAGACCCCGCCGCCATCGTCCCGGGCCACGGCCACCTGCCGGGCGGCGGCGGTGAGGTTGGGATTGCTCCCCCCCTCCACCATCCAGGCGTACAGGGCCTCCAGGGGGATGTCCCCCAGGAAGTCGAACCAGACGCCCGGGGCGCACAGGGCGTCCCGCCACGCCTGCTCCGTCACCTCAGACGGGGCGGCGGCGCTGGAGAGGGCCTCGCTGAGCAGGATGCCCAGGGAGGAGAACATCTGGTCGGTCTGGGCCGTGTCGTACTGGACGGCAAACCGCTCCGAGCCGTCGGAGACGGAGAGCCGCACCGGCTGGGCCGCGGCGGAGGACTGGATGGAGCCGCCCGGATCGCCGGTGGAGACGGTCTGCTCCTGCCGGAACAGGGACGTCAGGTTGTCCAGCCAGCCCCGGGGGCCCTGCCCGGCCAGCTCGTTGAACAGGAGCACCCGGAGGGTGAGGGCCAGGGCGGACAGGGTGAGCAGGACGATGAGCAGGCTCTTGAGCCGCTCCAGCCCGCTGTGCCTGCGGCGGCGGGGATACTTATTTCCAGCCATGGCCAGGCCCCTCCACCAGCAGCGTGATGCGCACCGTCAGGCCCGGGCCGGGGCGGTCTACCAGCTCGATGGTGCCCTGGTGGCGGTCAATGATCTCCTTGGCGATGGACAGTCCCAGGCCCGTGCCGCCGGACTCCCGGGAGCGGGCCTTGTCCACCCGGTAGAACCGCTCAAAGATGCGCCCCCTGTCCTCCTTGGGGATGCCGATGCCGTTGTCGGTGACCTCCATCCACACCCGCTTGCCCTGCACCCCGGCGGACAGGCGGATGCGCCCCCCGTCGGGGGTGTACTTGATGGAGTTGGACACCACGTTCATCATGACCTGGAGGATCCGCTCCCGGTCGCCCACGATCTCCGGCAGGCTGCTGGGCAGCTCCAGCTCCATGGTGTGGCCGTGGCGCTGGGCCTCCAGCCGGTTGGCCTGATATACGTCCCGCACCGCCTCCCCGAAGTCGAAGGGGGCCAGATTCAGCTCCGACCGGCCGGAATCAAACCGGGACAGGGTGAGCAGATCCTGCACGATGTGGGTCATGCGGTCGGACTCGTTGAGGATGACCCCCAGGAAGTTCTTCTCCGTCTCCGGCGGGATGTCCCCGGCGTTGTCCGCCAGGGTCTCGGCGTAGGAGCGGATGTTGGTCAGCGGGGTGCGCAGCTCGTGGGACACGTTGGCCACGAATTCCCGGCGCATCTCCTCGGTCTTGCGCTGCTCGGTCACGTCGTGGATCACCACCAGCACGCCGCCCAGCCGCTCCTGGTCGAATGGGGTGAGCAGCAGCTCCAGGCTGCGGCCGTCCACCTCCCGCTCCCCGTCCAGATAGCCGGGCTGCTCCACCGCCAGCACCCCCTGGAGGGGGGCCACGTCGGAGAACAGGGTGTCATAGCTCTCGCCGCCCCCGATGGGGATGGCCCGGCCCAGCATCTGCTCGGCGGCGGGGTTGGACTGGATCACCGTCCCGTCCCGGGAGAAGGCCACCACGCCGTCGGTCATGTGGAGGAAGAGGGTGCCCAGCTTGGTGCGCTCGTTCTCCACCTCCTCCAGGGTGCGCTTGAGCTGCTGCGCCATGTCGTTGAACGTGCCGGTGAGCACGCCGATCTCGTCCCGGGAGGCCACCTCGATCTTGTGGGAGAAGTCCCCGTCGGCCACCCGCTCGGCGCCCTCGGTAAGCCGCTCGATGGGGGTGGTCAGGGTCTTGGACAGCAGGAAGGACAGCAGCACCGAGATGATCAGGCCGAAGATCAGCGCCTCCACAATCAGGGTGATGAGCTCGCTGTTCAGGGCGGTGGCGTTGGCGCCGTTGTCCAGCACGTAGACGATGTACCGGCTGCCCCCCCGCTCCACCGCCACCGCCACGTCCATGTAGGAGGCGGTGGGGGTGCTGTCGCTGCTGACCTGCTCCCCCGCCAGCACCCGCATCAGGTTGCGGGAGTCGTCGGGCAGATCCTGTCCGGCGCTCTCCTCGTCGGAGCCGGCCAGCCAGTGGCCGTCGGTGCCGTCCAGCACGTAGTATTTCCGGTTTCGGTTGTCAATGCCCAGGGCGCTGTTGGCATTGAGAATATAGGCGATGCTGGAGGCACCGTCCTCCTCCCCCTCAATGGGCGTCCCCAGATCCGTCAGGAAGTCCGGGTCGCCGAAGGCCTCGGACATCTGGGTATAGAAGTCCTGGGTGTAGTAGTTGGCCACCGAGTTGATCAGGAACGCCCCCACCACGGTCATCAGCGACACGATGAGCAGCGTCATGATCAGCATCAGCTTCATGTGCAGGCTGCGAAACACGGGGAGCCCCCCTCCTGAGTGTGGATATTCTGAGCGGCTGCAGGCCCCGCTCAGGCGTTGAAGTAGTAGCCCAGGCCTCTGCGGGTCACCACAAACTGGGGAGAGGCCGGGTCATTACGCCCCGCACGGCAGGCCGTGCGGGAAGCCCAGTTCAGATTCTATCTGCTCGGCGGAACCGAATTCCGCCGGCATCAAGATTTTGCCCTTGGGGCAAAACGCTTGGACGGCGCTGAGCGCCGCCCCCGCTCTGCGGGGCCCCGTGGAGGACGACCCGGCGTCCACCCTTGGCATATGTTCAGGCGTTGAAGTAGTAGCCCAGGCCTCTGCGGGTCACCACAAACTGGGGAGAGGCCGGGTCGTCCTCCACTTTTTCCCGCAGGCGGCGGACTGCCACGTCCACGGCCCGCACGTCGCCCACGTAGCCCTCGTAGTTCCACACGTGCTCCATCAGGGCCTCCCGGGAGAACACCTTCCCCGGCTGGGAGGCCAGGAACTTGAGCAGCTCGTACTCCCGCTGGGTCAGCTCCAGGGGCTGGTTGTCCTTGTAGGCCACCATCAGATCCGGATCAATGGCGATGCGGCCGTGCTCAATGCGCTCTCCGCCGCCGGTCTGGGCGGCCCCCGCGGCGGCGGATACCATCTCATTGCGGCGGATGTTGGCCTTCACCCGGGCCAGCAGCTCCCGCATGGAGAAGGGTTTGGTGATGTAGTCGTCGGCCCCCAGCTCCAGGCCCAGAACCTTGTCGGTCTCCTCCTCCCGGGCGGTGAGCATGATCACCGGCGTGCTCCGGTTCTCCTTGCGGAGGTTGCGGCACACGTCGAAGCCGTTCATCTTGGGCAGCATCAGATCCAGCAGGATCAAATCCGGGTTCTGCTCCAGGGCCAACTGGAGCCCGGCGGCGCCGTCGTAGGCCTCCAGAGTCTCATAGCCCTCCCGGTTGAGGTTGAAGGTGAGAATATCCACAATGTTCTTTTCGTCTTCCACAATCAGAATACGCTTGCTCATCGTATGCTCCCCTTTCCCGTTTACAGGCCCAGCAGCAGCTTGGCCTTCAGCACCAGGGCCACCGTCTTGGCGTCGGTGATCTCCCCGGCCATCACCCGCTCCGCCAGCCGGGTGAAGGGTACCCGCTCCACCTCCAGGAACTCGTCCTCGTCGGGGTGGCACTCCCCCTGGGTCAGCTCCTGGGCCAGATACATGTGCAGCACCTCGCTGGAAAATCCGGGGGAGGCATACAGGCAGCCCAGATAGGTCAGCTTCCCGCAGCGGGCGCCCACCTCTTCCTCCAGCTCCCGCAGGGCGGCCAGGCGGTGATCCTCCCCCTTCTCCAGCTTGCCGGCGGGGAGCTCCTCCACCACTGCGCCAAAGGGGTAGCGGAACTGCCGCACAAGAGGCACCGTCCCGTCGTCAAACAGCGGCAGGATCGCCACCCCGCCGGGGTGCTCCACCACCTCCCGGGAGGCAATCCGGCCATTGGGCAGCTGTGCCCTGTCCAGGCGCACGGTAATGATCTTCCCGGAGAAGAGCACCTGGCTCTCCACCGTCTTTTCCATCAGTTCCATCCGGCCCATCTCCTTTGCCGCCGCGCGGCGTATCCTTGAGTAGTTAAGCAATATTATAGCATAGTTTTCCGCCCCGCGCCACCCTCTCCTTTGCCAATCCCCCCAATCATTACAGCTATCCAAACCTGCGGCCTATCCGGTATAATACCGCTCAGATATCCCAGTTCATGAAAAGGAGGCCCCGCCATGACCATCCAGCCCATCTCCGACGCCAGCGTGGCGCTGTACATCACCCCCGCCGATCTGAAGGAGCACGGCCTCACCCCCGCGGCCCTCACCCTGGAGGGGGCCCTCTCCCTGGCCCGGGACGCCTTCCGTGAGGCGGGCATCGAGCTGGCGGGGCCGGTGGAGATCGAGGCCTATCCCGGCACCTGCGGCGTGCTGGTGTTCGCCCGGGTGCGCCCGCGGTCGCGGGCCTGGTTCTCCTTCGGCGGCCTGGAGAGCCTGGCCGCCGCCGCCCGGGCCCTGCCGGAGCCCCGGCCGGACGCCGCCCTGCTCTGGTGGGACGACCGCTGGTGGCTCTCCCTGGAGGCCGGCGCGGCGGGGGCCGCCGCCCGCCTGTCCGAGTTCGGCCGGGCAGAGTCCTCCCGCCCCCACCTGGAGGCCAGCCTGGCCGAGCACGGCCGCCCGGTGTGGCGCCGGGACGCCCTGAACGCCCTGCTTACATACTTTCCCGTCTGACCCCTTGACAGCCGTGTTATAATAAATACCTAAGCGTGCAGGGCGGCATCCGGGAGGTGAGGACATGGACGGCAAGGGGATCAAGGTGATCGCCAAGAACAGCAAGGCCTACCACGACTACTTCATCGAGGATAAGTACGAGGCGGGCATTGAGCTGGCGGGCACCGAGGTCAAGTCCATCCGCCAGGGCCATGTCAACCTGAAGGACTCCTTCTGCATCGTCAAGGACGGGCAGATGCACGTCCATGGCATGCACATCAGCCCCTACGAAAAGGGCAACATTTTCAACAAGGATCCGCTGCGCGCCCGTCGGCTGCTGATGCACAAGCGGGAGATCCTGCGGCTTTTCGCCAAGGTGAAGCAGGACGGGTATGCCCTGGTGCCCCTGTCGGTGTACTTCCGGGGGCCGCGGGTGAAGCTGGAGATCGGCCTGGCCAAGGGCAAGAAGCTCTATGACAAGCGAGCCTCCGCCGCGGCCAAGGACGCCAAGCGGGAGATGGACCGCGCCATGAAGACCCGCGGCCGCCGCGACTACTGAGAAAACAGCGGGGCCCGGCCCCGGGAAAGGATGAAATTACATGGCTCAGAACCCCATTGTCACCATTGAGATGGAGAACGGCGGCAAGATGGTCGCCGAGCTCTACCCCGAGGTGGCGCCCAACACGGTGAACAACTTCATCAGCCTGGTGCAGTCCGGCTTCTACAACGGTCTGATCTTCCACCGGGTGATCCCCGGCTTCATGATCCAGGGCGGCTGCCCCAACGGCAACGGCATGGGCGGCCCCGGCTACTCCATCAAGGGCGAGTTCACCCACAACGGCGTGAAGAACGATCTCAAGCACGACCGGGGTGTTCTCTCCATGGCCCGGGCCATGCACCCCAACTCCGCCGGCAGCCAGTTCTTCATCATGGTGGAGAAGGCCCCCCACCTGGACGGCGAGTACGCCGCCTTCGGCAAGGTCATCGAGGGCATGGAGGTGGCCGATGCCATCGTCAGCGCCGACCGGGATCGGATGGATAAGCCCCGTCAGGATCAGCGGATGAAGTCCGTCACCGTGGAGACCTTCGGCGTGGATTACCCCGCGCCGGAGAAGTGCTGATTTCGAAGCTCAACAAACTCAAATTCACGCGGATATGTTCTGTGACCTCCCCTCTCCCGGCGAAGCCCAGCGCAAGCGGGTTCGCCGGGAAGGTGAGGAGCAAGGGAATGAAGTGAGGGATCCCGAAAGGGCGTCCCGAACGGAATGGACTTTGCAGAGTCAGGCCTCCAGGCGAAGCCCAGCGCAAGCGGGTTCGTCTGGAAATGGAGGAGCAAGGAAATGAAGCGAGGAATACCCGAAAGGGTGTTCCGAGTGAAATGTACTTTGCGACGACATGGGGGCGTACTGGTTTCGACGGGGACGTAGAGGCGGGAATAGCGGGCGGATGCGCCCAGCATCCTTAAAATGGGCAACTTATAAATTAAAGAACAACGATAACGTTGAGCTTGTCGCGGCTTAAGCCGTGACCGTCCCGCCCGGAAGGACCACGAGCCGGGATGGGGCGTCGTTGAGTGGTGCCCGTGTGTGCGCAAAGCTTTGAGCGCACCATGAACAATGAAGCTACCAAGCCCTGTAGTTTGACGGCCTACGCCAGGGCAAGGGAATGTAAATGACCGTCTGCGCCCGGAGAAGTTCCCGAGGAAGCGTTTTCGGACGGGGGTTCGACTCCCCCCGCCTCCACCAATCCTGCATCTCTTGATTTACAAGGGGTGCAGGATTTTTTCTTGCTCCCACAGCCGTTTCACGGATTCCGTGTCGCGTTGTGGGCTTCCTAATATTGGATTGAAATTCCAAAGAAAAGGGCCAAATTTACACACGAATTACACATGGGAAAAGCGGGGCCGAAGCCGCCGCTTTTATCCTTTTACGATGTGTTCGTAATACCGGGCCAGTTTATCCTTGGGCGCGTCCTTGTCGTTGAGAAATGTGTGCGACGTGTCGATGCCGTGTTGCCGGCCGCCGTGGCATAGTCGCTGCACATCGTGCACAGCCCGGTAATCCATATCAAAAAGATGAACGCCACAAGTTTGACGCTTAAAAGCGAAAATAGCCGCTTTTGCGCTCTTTGTCCAGGTAAAACTGGCTGCCCAACTGTTATGGTGCTCCTTGTGCGGTCAGCATACCTTATCGGGTTAAAAAGGTTGCTTTTCCGCCGTTTCTATGGTACTATTTCGATACTAAGAAGACAAGGTGTCTCAAGCAGCAGGTGAAATATCGATATATTTACAAAAATTCCCCCTGTGAAATTATCTCAAGCATACTTCCAAATTTTCAGTTTACCAAGTGGGGATGATTCCTGTCAGGCACCCTGCAAACTAGAGCTTATAAGGTGGACAGATACCCATGCGAATGAGAAGAAAGCCCAACTTGATCCCCCGGATGGAACGCTGTTCCCGGGTCCTGATCTCTGATCCGGAGGTGCAACGCGGAAACTGGCGGGCGCTGATGCCCGAGGCAGAGACGGTCTATCTGGAGTTAGGCTGCGGCAAGGGCCGCTTTACTGCAGAGACCGCGGAGCAGAACCCAAAGGCCCTGTATATCGCAGTGGAGCGGGTGCCCGATGCCATGGTGATCGCCATGGAGCGGGTATGCGCCAAAGAGCTGCACAACGTCTTTTTCGTGGATGGGGATGCAGCCCAGCTGCCCCAGTTCTTTGCCCCGGGAGAGGTCTCCCGCATCTACATCAACTTCTGCGACCCCTGGCCGGGCAACCGTCACGCCAAGCGGCGGCTGACCCATCCGGACTTCCTGCTGCGGTACCGGCAGGTGCTGTCGGAGGACGGGGAGATCCACTTCAAGACCGACAACCGGGATCTCTTTGAGTGGTCGCTGTTCCAGTTCCCCCGGGCGGGGTTTACCCTGTCCCAGGTGACCCGGGATCTCCACGCCGACGGTGTCTGTGGCGTCATGACCGACTACGAGGAGAAGTTCCACAGCCTGGGCACCCCCATCAACCGGTGCGTGGCCACAGTGGGCCCCCTGCCGGAGCCGGAGGAGCCGTCTGAAACGCCGGACAATCTGTAAAAGAAAACCGTCCCCGCCGTATCGGCGGGGACGGTTTCTTTTGATTTACAGGAGGGCCACCACCCGGTACATGAGCAGGTAGTGGAACAGGGAGCCCAGCAAAATAAAGACGTGGAAGATCTCGTGGCAGCCGAAGCGGGGATTGTCCCGGCCCGGCCACTTGACGGCGTAGAGCACGCCGCCCACGGTGTAGAGCACGCCGCCGCCCACGGCCCAGAAGAAGCCGGCAGAGGGGAGCACCTGGAGCAGCGGCACCAGGGCGGCCAGGGCCAGCCAGCCCATGAAGATATAGATGCCCGCGGTAAGCCAGCGGGGGGAGGAGATCCACGCGATGGTGAGTACCAGCCCGGCCAGGGCCAGACCCCAGATCACCGCAAACATGCCCCAGCCCCAGAACCCCACATCCCGCAGCACCACCAGGCACACCGGGGTATAGGTGCCGGCAATGAGGAAATAGATGGAGGCGTGGTCATATTTCCGCAGGGCGATGCGGCCCCTGACGGACACATTGCGGCAGTGATAGAGGGTGCTGGCTGTATACAGCCCCACCATGCTCACGCCGTAGATGAGGAAGGAGGCCACGTGCCACGCGCTCAGCCCCAGGGCCGCGCAGCGCAGCAACAGGAGCACGGTGCCGACCAGGGCCAGCACGGCGCCGATGCCGTGGGTAATGGCCGACCAGGGGCGCAGGCCGTCATAGGGATCCCGATCCTTCTCCCGCACTCTGGCCCGGCTGGGCGTGACCTGAACGGGGCAGAATGCCTCCTTCCGGCGCGGCAGCGCGTTTTCCATGTTCATAAGCTCACCTTCCTTTTCTATAGTATAACACCAATGGCGATATATAATCAATATAAATCTTAAATATAATTTTAAAAATTATATAGATAAATCTGGGAAAGAAGCCAAGTTAGGATCCCCGGCGGCGCCGCTCTCTATGCGGCCGACGGCGCAGCGTTTCCCGAAAGACTGGCGGACACAAAAAAGGATCCGCGGCCGGCAAACGGCCGCGGATCCTCATGGATCCTGCTTAGTACATCAGGTTCTTCTCAGTCTGGGGATCAAACAGGTGAATGAGCTCAGGACGGAAGGCGAAGCGGATCTCCGTGCCGTAGGGGATGCCGGCGCGGTGCTCCTCGGGCAGATCCATGGTGGGGATGCGCAGCACCACGTCCTTGCCCACGGCGTTGACGTGCAGGTACACCTCGCTGCCCATCATCTCGGACACGTCCACCTTGCTGGCGATGGTGTCGGGGGTGTTGGCGGTGGCAAAGGAGATGTGCTCGGGACGGATGCCCACGGTGACGGCCATGTCGCCCACGCCCTTCTCGGCCAGCAGCTTCTGGGCCACATCGCCCAGAACCACGGTGGCCTCGCCCACGGTGATCTGGTACTTGCCGTCCTTCTTGGCCAGCTGGCCGTCGAAGAAGTTCATCTGCGGGCTGCCGATGAAGCCGGCCACGAACAGGTTGGCGGGCTGGTTGAACACATCTTGGGGGGTGCCGATCTGCTGGATGAAG
>NZ_JAHZDL010000041.1:0-20902 GCF_019422385.1 Flavonifractor sp. | reverse complement strand
CTGCTGGTGGACGAGGTGCAGACCGGCATCGGCCGCACCGGCACCCTCTTCGCCTTCCAGCAGTACGGCATCCTACCCGACGCGGTGTCCTTCGCCAAGGGCATCGCCGGCGGCCTGCCCATGGGCGGCTTCCTGGTCAGTGAGAAGTGCCGGGACGTGCTGGGGCCGGGGGATCACGGCTCCACCTTCGGCGGCAACCCCATCTGCGCCGCGGCGGCCCAGGCGGTACTGGACATCCTGGACGAGGACGCCCTGGCCGAGGTACAGAGGAAGGGCCGCTGTCTCCGCTCCGCCATCGAGGCCATGAACCTGCCCTGCCTGGGGGCCACCCGGGGCCTGGGGTTGATGATCGGCATCGAGGTCAAGGCCCCCCATACCAACAAGGAGCTGGCGGTCCTGCTGGCCCGGAACGGCCTGCTGGTGCTCACCGCCGGGGATGCCCTCCGCCTGCTGCCCCCCCTGACCATTACCCAGGCCGAGCTGGATCGGGGCCTGGAAATTCTGAAACAGACGCTGTCGTAAGAGGTGAATGCAATGAAGAAAGACCTGCTCAAGCTGCTGGATCTGTCCAAGGCGGACATCGTGAAGATCCTGGACACCGCCGACCAGATGAAGTACAACCAGAAGCACAGCTTGACCCACCAGTATCTGGCGGGCAAGACCCTGGCCATGATCTTCGAGAAGAACTCCACCCGCACCCGGGTGTCCTTCGAGACCGGCATGTTCCAGCTGGGGGGCCACGCCCTGTTCCTCTCCGGCAAGGAGAGCCAGATCGGCCGGGGCGAGCCCATCGAGGACACCGCCCGGGTGCTCAGCCGCTACTGCGACGGCATTATGATCCGCACATTCGGCCAGCAGGAGGTGGAGACCCTGGCAAAGTACGCCTCCATCCCCGTGATCAACGGCCTGACCGACTTCGCCCACCCCTGCCAGGTGCTGGCCGACCTGATGACCGTCCGGGAACACAAGTCCCGGCTGGAGGGGCTCAAGCTGTGCTACATCGGCGACGGCAACAACATGGCCAACTCCCTGATCGTGGGCGGCCTGAAGGTGGGCATGGACGTGTCCGTGGCCTGCCCCGAGGGCTACGACCCCGACCCCCAGGTACTGGACTTCGCCAAGACCGTCACCGGCAGCACCTTCACCCTGTGCCGCGACCCCAAGGAGGCCGCGGCGGACGCCGACGTGCTGGTCACCGATGTGTGGGCCTCCATGGGCCAGGAGGGGGAGGCCGCCCAGCGCCGGGCCGTCTTTGAGGGGGTCTACCAGATCAACGATGGGCTGCTGAAGCTGGCCCACCCCGGCTGCATGGTGCAGCACTGCCTGCCCGCCCACCGGGGGGAGGAGATCACCGCCGAGGTGTTCGAGGCCCACGCCGGGGAGATCTTCGACGAGGCGGAGAACCGCCTCCACGCCCAGAAGGCGGTTCTCTACCTGCTCATGGGGGAGGAAAGCCGCTGAATCGCCAAGAGTCCTTGCCTGATGAGAGGAGAACCCCCAGCTGTAGCAGCTGCACTCTGGCCCTTTCAGGCGCAAGTAGAGAACCGGAGCCGACCCACCAGGGCTGGCTCCGGTTCTCTGTTTTTCTGACAGTGGTACCCACTGTCCCTGTCTTCAGCGCTCAGTCCCGCAGATCTGCGGTCCAGTCAAAAATAATTCCTGTTCGAGAGTCTATCTCAAATTCATACTTCATGCTGCCGGAAAAGAATTCCCCCTCATAGCGGCCCCGTCCGTCTCTGTCTTCTTCCCAGAGTTGAATGTCCTCCGGGTCGGCACCGGGCACCTTTTCCTGCACAACGGCTCTGGCCTGATCCAGCGTGACCGCGCTGCCGCCCAGCTGATCCAGCCACTCCTCGTCCACCTCGTAGTCGGCCCCTACAATGCTCCCAGTCTCTATGTCCACTTCAAAATCATAGTCGCCATAGTCCGTTTCGAACTCGATGTCGTAGATGGGAATGCCGTTGTCCCCGTCAGTCTCAATTTGAATGTGGTAGGCATCCGTCTCAGGCACTCCGGGCGTTGTTCAGGGCGGTGGTCAGGGCCGTCTCCGGGCTGATTTCACTCTGTTCCCCGCTGACAGCGGGAGCCTCCTCCGCCGTGCCAGGAGTCTGCGACGGGGTGCTGCTCTGGACGGCGGGCTGCTGGACGCTCTCTCCGCCGCCCGGCGCAGATGCCGCAGCACTTCCCTGCTGCCCACAGCCCGTCAATAAGGCCAACAGCACCGGTACCATCCATACAGGACTGATCTGCTTCATGTGGGATCCCTCCGCGTCATTCGCCTGACGGCAGTTATACCTGCGTCCAAGTATACCACAGGTATGGGAAAAGAACAAGCCAGCACTATGACGGCGGAACCCGCGCAGGTCTACTTCCCAAAGGGGCAGACGGGGTAGCGGCACTCGGGGCAGCCCAGGCAGAGGCCGCCGTGGCCCAGGGCCTTCAGCTCCCAGCGGGAGATGGGCACCCCGGCGGCGATGCGGGGGAGCACCAGGTCAAAGACGGTGGCCTTGGCGTACATGACACAGCCGGGCAGGCCCAGGATGGGGGTGCCGTCGGCGAAGTAGGCCAGCAGGAACATGGCCCCGGGCAGCACCGGCGCGCCGTAGGAGATGATCTCCGCCCCGGTGTCCTTGATGGCGCCGGGGGTGCGGTCATCCGGATCCACGCTCATGCCGCCGGTGCACAGCACCAGATCCACCCCCTTGGCGTGGAAGTCCAGGGCGGCGGCGGTGATGGCCGCCCGGTCGTCGCCGGGCAGGCAGTGCTCCGTGACGGTGATGCCGCAGGCGGCCAGCTTGTCCACAATCACCGGGGTGAAGGCGTCCTGGATCAGTCCCTTGGCCACCTCGCTGCCGGTGGTGATCAGGCCGCAGGTTTTCAGCTTCCAGGGGGTGAGGGAGAGCAGGGGCTCCTTCCCCGCCCGCTCCTCGGCGGCCCGGAGGATCTCCTCCTGAATCACCAGGGGGATGATGCGGGTGCCCGCCAGCTTGTCCCCCCTGCGGACGGCGGTGTTGGTGTGGCGGGTGGCGATCATCAGCTCCTCCACGTCGTTGAGGGCGTTGAGCCGCTCCATATCCACCCGGAACAGGCCGTCGCAGTCGGCGATGAGCTCGATCTTCCCCTCCTTCACCGGCGTGGGGTGCATGTGCTCGTTCTGGCACAGAGCCCGCAGGCGCTCGGCGGCCTCGTTCTCGTGGAGGGTGCCCGGCTCCTTCTCCCACACGTACAGGTGCTCCTTGCCCATGCTCAGCAGCACGGGGATGTCCTCGGGGGTGACAATGTGGCCCTTGCGGAACCGGGCGTCCTTGGTGACGCCGGGGATGATCTGGGTCAGGTCGTGGCAGAGCACATGGCCCACCGCGTCCTTGGTGTCTATCAGCTTCATGGGGTTACCATCCTTTTTCCAGAATGACGGGCGGTCAGCCGCCGGTCAGCAGCAGCAGGTGCTCCCGGGGCAGCTCCACCCACAGCGCCCCGGGGTTCCCCAGGGCGGCCCAGGCGGCCTTGTCCAGCTCGATGCGCAGCCGGGAGAAGCCCTGGGCCCCGCCGGGGGTGGTCATCATGGCTACGGTGGAGAACATCTCGTCCACCACCCGCTCCACGGTGCAGGGCAGGCGGTTGGGGCCGGGGCCGTCCACCGGCCGGAGGAAGTGGGCCCGGATGCCCACGTGGCTCAGATGTTCGGGCAGGGGAACCCCCGGCTCCAGGGTCATCCCCCAGTCCAGGGCCTCCACCCGCCCGTCGGGCAGGGGGCGGGCCCGGGACACGTTCTTGCACCCGGAGAGCAGGCAGGCGGACAGGGTGCGGGGGGCCTCAAACAGCTCCTCCACCGGCTGCATGGGCTGGGAGCACCCCTGGTCCAGCACGCACACCTGGCTGCACAGGCGGCGCACCTCGTCCCGGCTGTGGGTGACAAAGAGCACGGGGCCCTGGAATTTCCCCAGCAGCTCCATCAGCTCCAGCTCCACCTGCCATTTCAGGTAGCTGTCCAGGGCGGAGAAGGGCTCGTCCAGCAGCAGCGCCCGGGGCTTGTTGGCCAGGATGCGGGCCAGGGCCACCCGCTGCTGCTGCCCGCCGGAGAGCTGCCGGGGGTACTTGTGCTCGCTCCCCTCCAGATAGAAGGCGCGCATCAGCCGCGCCGCCGTCTCCTTCCTTCCGGCCCTGTCCCGCCCCCCGGCGGCGATGTTCTGCTCCACCGTCATGTTGGGGAACAGGGCGTAGTTCTGGAACAGATACCCCACCCGCCGCCTCTGGGGGGACAGGTTAATATGGGCGGCGGAGTCGAAGAGCACCTCCCCGTCCAGCTCGATGTGGCCCTCGTCCGGGGTCTCGATGCCGGCGATGCACTTGAGGGTGATGCTCTTGCCGCAGCCCGAGGCCCCCAGCACGCCGGTGACGGCGCCGCTGTCGGTCTCAAAGGCCGCGTCCAGGCGGAAGGGGCCGAAGTCCTTGTGTATGTCCACCGACAGTCTCATTCCCCCACCTCCCCGGTGACCGGGGCCGCCCTGCGGCGGGGGCGGCGGTCCTTTTTCTCCAGCATGTTGACGGTCAGCAGCACCACCGCCGAGATGGCCAGGTTCACCAGCACCCAGCGCATGGCCCCGGCGTCGTCGCCGGTGCGCCAGAGCTGGTACACCGTGGTGGAGATGGTGGCGGTCTTGCCGGGGGTGTACCCGGCGATCATGGAGGTGGCGCCGTACTCGCCCAGGGCCCGGGCAAAGGCCAGCACCGTGCCGGCGATGATGCCCTGCTTGCAGCAGGGCATGCGCACCCGCCAGAAAATCCAGGTGTTGGAGCGGCCCAGGGTCTGGGCGGCGTAGGCCAGGGTGGGATCGAAGGACTCAAAGGCCCCCCGGGCGGTGCGGTACATGAGGGGGAAGGCCACCACCGCCGAGGCGAAGATGGCGGCATACCACACCATGGTCAGCCGCAGGTCGAAGGTCTCCAGAAACCACAGGCCCAGCACCCGCTTGGGGCCCAGCAGCCGCAGCAGGAAGTAGCCCACCACCGTGGGGGGCAGCACCAGGGGGAGGGTGAGCACCACGTCCAGCACCCCCTTCACCAGCCGGGGCAGCTTGGCCACATAATAAGCCGCCAGAATCCCCAGGAAGAAGATGATCACCGTGGACACGGCGGCGATGCGCAGGGAGTTGAATAGCGGATACCAGTCCAAGATTGTTCACCGTCCTGTGTCATGATGGTGGCAGGGGCGGGTTGAAACCCGCCCCTGTACGTATGTAGGGCGGGGGCTTGCCCCCGCCGTCCGCCATTACAGGACGGTGAAGCCAACGCCCTCCAGCACGGCGATGGCGCTCTCATCGGTGTGGAGGTAGTCCAGGAAGGCCTGGGCGGCGGCCTCGGCGGCCTCGCCGCTGCCACTCTTCATGACGGCGGCGGGGTAGATCACCTGGCTGCACATGTCGGCGGTGGCCTGATCCACCACGGTCAGCTCATAGGTATAGGCGTCGGTGGCGT
Source organism: Flavonifractor sp. (assembly GCF_019422385.1). Lineage (NCBI taxonomy): Bacteria > Bacillati > Bacillota > Clostridia > Eubacteriales > Oscillospiraceae > Flavonifractor > Flavonifractor sp. The sequence continues at coordinate 15,427 of NZ_JAHZDL010000041.1, read as the reverse complement.
AGATGATGCCGCAGTCCACGGCGCCCTCCTTCACCTGGTTGGCCACCTCGGTCACGTTGGAGGCGTAGGTCACCTTGCCGTCGTTCTCCAGCTGGGCGATGTCGATGCCCAGGGTGTCCAGGATCTCCAGGGAGTAGGAGCCCACCGGCACGTCGTCGTTGCCAATGCACAGCAGGGACAGCTTGTCCGTGGCCAGGTCGGAGAAGGTCTCAATGCCGGCGGGGTTGTCGTCGGGCACCGCCAGCACCACCTTGTTCTCCACAAAGTCGATGCGGGTGTCGGCGTACACGAAGTCGGCGCCGTTCTCATTCTGCCCGGCCTCCAGGTCGTTCATCTGGGACTGGCCGGCAGAGATGAACAGGTCGCACACCGCGCCCTCTATGATCTGGGTACGCAGGGTGCCGGAGGATTCAAAAGAGAAAGTGAGGGTGACCTCGGGGGCCACCTCCTTGTACAGGTCGGCAATCTCCGTCAGGGTGGCCTCCAGGGACGCGGCGGCGAACACCACCACCTCCACCGGCTCGGCCTGGGGCGCGGTGGTCTCCGCGGCCGGGGTGGTGCTGTTGGCCGCGGGGGTCTCCGCGGTGCCGGCATTTCCGCCGCCGCAGGCGGCCAGGCCCAGGGTGAGGGCCAGGGCAAGGGACAGGGCTGCAATTCGTTTCATGGTATATTCTCCTTTACAAAATGGTAGGCGTGTCCGTTTCCAGACACACCCCGGCCCGCCGCCATAGCAGCGCCTTAGGCGGGCGGGCTCGAAGAATTTATATAAAATGAGCCGACAGGCTCACATTGCCTGTACCCGTTTCTCGAACCCTCCCGCGAGCCCAGCAAAGCGGGTCGCGGGAGGAGAGCCAGAATCAACGAAGCGGAGTGGATGCCCCGCATCCGCGGGGCGGAACGGAGCGCAGTTTATTCTGGCGAGGCGCAGTTGCCCGCGGTGCCCTTGAGAATCTCCAGCCCGTGGGCCAGGGAGGGGAGGATGAACTCCAGGCACTCCCGCACCGCCTTGGGGCTGCCGGGCAGGTTGACGATCAGGGCCCCCTTGCGGATGCCCGCCGCCGCCCGGGAGAGCATGGCCCGGGGGGTGATCTGGAGGGACTGCCACCGCATGGCCTCGGCAATGCCGGGGGCGGGCCGCTCCACCACGGAGCGGGTGGCCTCCGGCGTCAGGTCGGTGGGGGAGAAGCCGGTGCCCCCGGTGGTGAGGATCAGATCGGCCAGATCCTCGTCGCACAGGCGCTTCAGCTCCGAGGCCAGAGGCTCCACCCCGTCGGGCAGCAGGGCGGTGTGCGCCACCGTATAGCCCGCCGCCTCCGCCAGCTCCCGGATCACCGGGCCGCTCTTGTCCTCCCGCTGTCCGGCGCAGCCGGAGTCGCTGAGGGTGATGATGGCGACGCGCATGCTCATCCCTCCCCCTCCATGGTCAGCTCGTCCCCCACGGAGATGGTGCCCCCGTGGAGCACCCTGGTGAACACGCCCTCCCGGGGCATGATGCAGTCCCCCATGACCTTGTAGATCTCACAGTGGCTGTGGCATTCCTTGCCCACCTGGGTCAGCTCCAGCTCCACGTCGCCACACCGGAATTTCGTCCCGATGGGCAGGGTCTTGAAGTCGTACCCCTCCACCACCAGGTTCTCCCCAAAGGCCCCGTCGTCCACCACGGCGCCCCTGGCCCGGAAGGCCTCCACCTTCTCGTGGGACAGCAGGGACACCTGCCGGTGCCACTTCCCCGCGTGGGCGTCCCCCTGGATGCCCCAGTCCTCCACGAACCGGGCGGAGCCCACGTTCTTCTTCTGGGTTCCCTTCTTTTCGCTGATACACACGGCAAGCACCTTTCCCATGCCGCTCATCCTCCAATCTGATACATGCTCCGCCGCTCGTCCTCCGCCGTGCCGGGGGCGGAGAAGTGGTGGCAGGCGGGCTTGGCAAAGATGGCCCCCTCCATGGCGGCGCGGATGGCGGCCCCGTCGGCGCCGCTCTCCAGCAGCGCCTTCAGGTTCACCCCCGTCTCGTACTGGAGGCAGGTCTTGAGAAAGCCGGTGGCGGTGAGCCGCACCCGGTTGCACGACTCACAGAACTGGTGGCTCACCGCGCTGATGAACCCCACCCGGCCGGTGAAGCCGCCGAAGGTCACATAGCGGCCCGGCCCGCTGCCGCCCCCCTGGGCACAGGGGAGGGCGGGGCCGAAGGCCCCCTCCAGCTTCTCCAGCACCTCCGTCTGGGTGCGGCGGGGCAGGGAGCTCCCCAGCCCGATGGGCATCAGCTCAATGAACCGCACGTCCAGGGCCCTGTCCCGGGCCAGGGCGGCCAGGGGGACCAGCTGGTCGTCGTTGTCCCCCATGGGCACGCAGTTGAGCTTCACCTTCAGCCCCGGCGTGTTCAGGGCGGCCTCCAGCCCCTCCAGGGCCCGGGGCAGCAGATCCCGCCGGGCGATGGCGGCGTACTGCCCCCGGTCCAGGGTGTCCAGGCTCAGGTTCACCCCGTCCAGCCCCGCCGCGCGCAGGGCGGGGAGCTGCTGGGCCAGCAGCACGCCGTTGGTGGTCAGGGTGACGGCGCGGATACCGTCAATGGCCTTCACGGCCCACACCAGCTTGTCCAGCCCCTTCCGCACCAGGGGTTCCCCGCCGGTGAGGCGCACCGTGTCAATCCCCAGGCCCGCCGCCGCCCGCACCAGCCGGACAATCTGCTCGTAGGAGAGGATGTGGCTGTGCTCCACCCACTCCACCCCCTCCTCCGGCATGCAGTAGCGGCACCGGAGGTCGCACCGGTCGGTCACCGACACCCGCAGGTAGTGGATGCGCCGTCCATATTGGTCAGTCACGGGCCTTCCCCTCCTTGACGTATCGAATCAGCAGCGCCGCCGCACCCTCTGCGTCCCCCAGCGGCAGGGTGGGCACGCCGGGCAGGGACAAGGGCAGGTCGGTCACCAGGGCCAGCAGGGTGGCCGGGTTTGACACCGGCGCCGCCGAGTTGCCGGCGCGCACCACCTCCAGCTTGGGCCAGGCGGAGTACTTGAACCCCTCCAGCAGGATCAGGTCCGCCTCCGGGAACTGGGCGATCAGGGCGGCCTCGTCCACCGCCTCCCGCCGCACCACCTTGTACTTCTCTCCGTCGAAGATGGCCGTACCCCAGGCCCCGGCGGCCAGGAAGCGGCCCGTATCCGTATCCAAAGGCTCCGGCAGGAAGCGGTGCCCGTCGTGCTTGATCACCGCCACCCGCAGCCCGGCGGCGGTGAGGTGGGGCAGCATGGCGGCGATCAGGGCGGTCTTGCCCGAGTTCTTCACCCCGGACACCGCTACCACCACCGGGCTATGGCTCACGGTCGTACACCCCCGACTTGCCGCCCTCCTTGTGCACCAGGTGGATGTCCGTCAGCTCCATCCCCTTGTCCATGGCCTTGCACATGTCGTAGATGGTGAGCAGGGCCACGCTCACCCCCGTGAGGGCCTCCATCTCCACCCCGGTCTTGCCCGACAGCTTCACGGTGCACCGGGCGCGGACGGCGCAGTCCGCCTCCAGGATGTCAAAGTCGATGGAGGCGTGGGTGAGCATCAGCGGGTGGCACAGGGGAATCAGCTCCCAGGTGCGCTTCACCGCCTGGATCCCAGCCACACGGGCCACCCCCAGTACGTCCCCCTTGGCGGCGGTGCCCTCCACAATGGCCTCCAGCACCGGCCGGGACACCCGGATGGTCCCCTCCGCCACCGCCGCCCGGAAGGTGGGCTCCTTCCCGGTCACATCCACCATCACGGCGTTGCCCGCCTCGTCAAAGTGATTCAATTTCGCTTCCATATTTCTATCCAACCTTTTTTCATGTAGGGCGGGGGCTTGCCCCCGCCGTGTGGATGGGCCGCACCCCGTGGGGCGCGCCAATCCCTGTTGTCACAACATCAAAATGTCCACCGTCTGCCCCGCCGCCAGGGGGCCGCTCCCCGCCGGGATGTCCACCAGGCAGCTGCACCCCACCAGGGAGCGCAGCACCCCGGAGGAGTGGCCCTCCGGCAGGGAGACATGGCCGTTTCCGCATTTTCCCCGCACAAACCGGCGGATACCGCTGCCCTTGGGGAAGGGGGTGTCCAGCACGGCCTTCTCCCGCCGGGGCAGCAGCTCCGGCTCCCCGGACAGGGCGGCGAGCAGGGGCCGGGCCAGCAGCTCGAAGGTGGTGAAGGCGGCGAAGGGATTGCCCGACAGGGACAGGATGGGCTTGCCCCGGAACCTGGAGAACATGGCCGGGGAGCCCGGCTTCAGCTTCAGCCGCCAGAACACCCGCTCCGCCCCCAGCAGGGGCAGGGCCTGGTGGAAGATGTCCTTGTCCCCCACCGACACCCCGCCGGTGGTGATCAGCAGGTCGCAGGTCTCCAGCATCCGCGCCATGGCCTCCGCCACGGCCTGGGGGTCGTCCCCGGCCAACTGTCCGGTGACGTTCTCCACCCCCAGCTCCCGCAGCCGGGCCAGCAGCAGGGGCAGGTTGGCCCCGTAGATCTTTCCCGGCGGCAGGGGGCGGACTCCGGGCTCCACCACCTCGTCCCCGGTGGACAGCACACCCACCCGGGGCCGCCGGCGCACCGGCACCTCCGTGATACCGGCGGAGGAGAGCACCCCCACCGCCGCCGCGTCCACCCGGCTCCCGCCCGGCAGCAGGCAGGTCCCCGCCCGGTAGTCCTCCCCCCGGTGCACATAGTTGTCCCCGGGCCTCAGAGATGCGTAGATCTCCACCACCGGGGAGCCCATGTCCGTGTCCTCCTGCTTCAGCACGCAGTCGCAGCCCTCCGGAAGCATGGCCCCCGTCATCACCCGTACCGCCTGCCCCGGCGCCACGGGCACCCGGGGCGCGTCTCCGGCATAGAGCGTGTCCGCCACGGCGAGGGACACCGGGTGCTCCCGGCTGGCCCCGGCTGTGTCCGCCGCACGCAGGGCGTACCCGTCCAGCGGGGAGCGGTCAAAGGGCGGCTGGTCCATGGGGGCGGTGATCTCCTCCGCCAGCCTCCGCCCCGACGCCTCCGCCAGGGGCAGCTTTTCTGTCCCCAGGCAGTCGATATCTTCACACAGCGCCTGCTGTGCCTCCTCCAGCGTCAGTCCGGTTCTCATGCCTGTTCTCTCCTCCAGATGGTCGGGGCGGCCATAAAAGAGGGGGCGCCGCCCAAAAAGGCGGCGCCCCCCGGGGGCAGAATTTCCCCAGAAGCGGAGCGGCCCCTTTTCAAACACGGAAGGTCAGAGCGTTTCCCCTCTGGCCCAGGCGGAATCGCCATAGCTATCGCCTGCAGGCGCTCCCGCTCGGAGCGGTAATCCTATTGCCTTTATTATAGTGCGGAATCCGCGGCTCCGCAAGCCCCTTTGTTTTGATACCCCATATCGTCAATTTTGTCAGCGGCTCGTTGCAGTGGAATTTTTTTCACAGAAATCCGGAACTTCTCTGGAAATTTTTCGTCAAATCAGATAGAATGAGGGCAGTAATACCCGGATACTGCGCCACAATGGAGGGATGAATGATGAAGAAGCTGCTTTCGCTTGTACTGGCCCTGACCCTGGCGTCGGGGCTGGCCCTGCCGGCGGCGGCCGCGGAGGAGTCCGCCGACGCGGCCCTGGCCCGGGTGACCCAGGCGGTCAAGGATACCCTGGCCCTGGACACCACGGGCTATGACCAGTTCCAGGGTGACCGCTACGAGGACGGCCTGACCGGCGTGTGGAGCCTTCGCTGGGACGGGGCGGAGGGCTCGCTGTCCGTGGATGCTCTGGACGACGGCACCGTCACCGGCTACTATCTGGGGGAGAGCGACACGTCCCCCAGCAGCGGGTTCCCAACCTTCCCCCAGGGGGACGCAGGGGCGGCATCTCAGGCGGCCCATGCCTTCCTGGACAGGGTGCTGACAGAGGGCGAGTCCGCGGAGCTGGGCGAACCCCGGGGCATGGACAGCCTGGGGGGTGACAGCTTTCGCTTCTCCGGGCAGCTCCTTCTGAACGGCCTGCCCTCTCCCCTGCACTACTCCGTCACCGTTCGGGCGTCGGACAACGCGGTGACCGCCTTCTCCCGGGACACGGCGGCAGGCACCTTTCTGGGGGACGTGCCCTCGCCCGGGGCGGCCGTGTCCCAGAGCCAGGCCGCCGGGCTGCTGACCGCCAATCTGGCCCTGCGGCTGGAGTACGTGCGGGAGGAGGGCAGCTCCGCCGCCGTGCTCCGCTGGCTGCCGGAGGACACCGACACCCTCTACATCGACGCCGCCACCGGCGAGACCCTCAACATGACAGAGCTGGAGGAGCTCATGGCCGGCATGGGCAATGGCGGCGGGAGCGACGCCGCCACGGAGTCCCCTGCGGCCGGGGCTGAGAGCGGCCTGACCCAGGCCGAACAGGATGGGATTGCCAAACTAGAGGGGGTGCGCTCCGCCCAGGCACTGGATCAGGCCCTGCGGGCCCAGGCAGCCTATGGGCTGGAGGACTATGCCCTGGCCTCTGCCGACTATGCCCTGACGGGTGAGGGGGAGGAGGAGCAGGTGCTGTGCACCCTGTCCTACCGTCTGGCGGACGGGGAGCAGACCTGTAGCCGCACCGTTACCGTGGACGCCCGCACCGGCACGGTGGAGTCCGTGTCCTCTTCGGCCCCCTGGCTGGAGGAGGGGGAGTCCCCCGCCCTGACCGTATCGGAGGCCCAGTCCAGAGCCGAGGCCTTCCTGTCGGAGTTCTGCGGGACGCGGTGGGCAGGGCTCACCCTCTATGACAGCCCGGACGGCGGGGAGAGCCGCCTGCCCTATGCCGCCTTTACCTATGTGCAGCAGGCCAACGGCATCCCCTTCCCGGAGAACCGCTATACCATAGCCATCGACCTGGGGAACGGCTCCGTCTACCGCCTCCGCGCTGTCTATGACGAGGCCGTGACCTTTGCCAGCCCGGAGGGCATCGTGGATGAGGCCTCCGCCCTGGCCGCCTGGGCGGACACCTATGACACCGTGCTGGCCTACCGGCTGGTACCCCGCCCCCTGGACGGGGACGATCCCCTGGAGGCCAGACTGCTGGAACTGGGCCTCACCCACTTTTACGGCCTGCAGCTAACCTATGCCCTGGAGCGGGGCACCTACTGCCTGGGCATAGACGCCGCCACCGGGGAGCCGGTCTGGCCGGAGACGGCCGGCGGCGCCCTCACCTACTCAGATCTAAAGGGCTCCTGGGCCCGGGCGGATGTGGAGAAGCTGGCCTCTTACGGCGTAGGCTACGACGGCGGCCTCTTCCGGCCGGACAAGAGCCTGACCCAGTGGGAGCTGGTGGCCCTGCTGGTCAGCCTGGACGGCTGGCTCATCGACCCGGACAACGCCGATGCGGAGATGATGGACGGGGCCTACGCCGCCGCCTACCGCATGGGTGCCCTGACCCGGAGTGAGCGGGATGAGGACAGCCCTGTCACCCGGGGGGCGCTGGTGCGCTGCCTGCTGGACTGCGCCGGCTACGGCCCGGCGGCCCGACTGGAGGGCATCTATACCTGCGCCTATGTCGACGCGGCCTCCATCCCTGTCGATGAGCTGGGCTATGCCGCCCTGGCCCAGGGCCTGGGCATGGTCGGCGAGTCCTACAGCGGTGCCCGCACCGCCACCCGCGGCGAGCTGGCCGCCATGCTCTGCCGCCTGCTGGAGCGGTAGAGGCAACGCAGCCCGGCAATGCACAAAAGCGCCCGCGCCGTCCATGGACGGCGCGGGCGCAGTCTGTCGAGAAAGCCGGTCTATATATGCATAGGCCAGGTTGCCGGCATAACCAGATGAAAAAGCATGGGAAAGAGGGAGGGAGAGCTCTCCATCCACAGCCATTTGGCAAACTATTTAAGGTTCATGGCAGCAAATTTAAGCTTTACCCAGTTCGTCACCTGGGGCAAGCCTCTGTACTGAGTATAACGCATGGCGTGTTTTTCCTTTGCGTCGGCAAAGACCCGCTCAATGGTTTTCTGTTCTAAAAAAGGAAATAGCTCATTTCAGGCAAGAACTTGGAAAGCAACAGGAATAATGTAACAAAGAGCAGCAAAAGTAATTGAATTATTAGAGGCATGCCCATAGGGGCGTCTATGTCAGCTACATCCCTGCCTAGAAAGCGGGGTGAGCGCATGGCAGCACTAAAGCGAGTCTGGCTCTACGGGCGGATTGACCGGGGCGGAACAAGCCAAGTGCTCGACTGCCAAATGGAGCATCTGCGCGGCCGGGCAAAAGAGCAGGGATGGGTGATTACCCGCGAAATCCGAAGCGGCGTTTTCCCTGACCGGCCTGGACTACGGGAAGTCACACAGGCCGCCGCAGATGGACGGATGGATGACGTGGTCGTAAAGAGCATGACCCGGCTATGCCGCAACAGCCTGGACGCCTATGTGTATATGAAGCGTCTGCAAGAGCTCGGTGTCGGCCTGGTTTCCATAAAAGATCAAGTTATGCTGACCGCATCCTCTATTTGCTTGCAGCAATAAAAAACGAATGGTAATACAGCATTTTTCAAATACTGTATCACCATTCGCTTTGGTGCGCGAGGCGGGACTTGAACCCGCACGTGCGTAATGCACACTAGAACCTGAATCTAGCGAGTCTGCCAATTCCACCACTCGCGCGTGAAGTTCTGAATCAGAACGAATGTTATTATATCCTATGTTTCCCCTCTTGTCAACATCTTTTTGAAAATCTTTCTTGCTTTTTTCCTGCAAAGCTTCCTTCCGCCCGTCTCTCCTCCGGCAGGACAGAAAAAGCCACCAGCCCTGTCTGTCCAGGGCTGGTGGCTCGGAAAACGCTGCGGACACGTGATCCGGTTCAGGGGCAGGCCGACTTTATCGCTTGCCCTTGTCGTAGGGAATTCCCTCCGCCTTGGGGGCCCGGGACTTCTTGGAGGTGAAGGCCAGAACCACCAGGGTGACCAGATAGGGCAGCATCCGGTAGATATGGGGGCTGATGCCCAGCTGGGCCAGGAGGAATACCCCGTCGCCGTTGATATCGATGCTGGTGTAGGAGGCGGCGATGCACTTGAACAGGCCGAAGAGCAGGGCCGCGCCGGCGATGTTCAGGGGCTTCCAGTTGCCGAAGATCATAACGGCCAGGGCCAGGAAGCCGAAGCCGGCCACCTCGCCGGTGGAGGCGCAGTTGGCGGTGGTGAGGGCGTAGACGAAGCCGCCCATGCCCGCCAGGGCGCCGGAAATGGTGGTGCCGGCGTAGCGCATCTTATAGACGTTGATGCCCAGGGAGTCGGCGGCCTGGGGATTCTCGCCGCAGGAGCGCAGCCGCAGGCCGAAGCGGGTCTTGTAGAGCAGGATGGACAGCACCACAAAGAGGATAATGCAGATGTAGGTGGCCAGGTAGGTCTTGTCGATGAAGGTGGAGCCGAAGAAGCCCATCTCATCGTTGCGGCCGTAGCCGAACATGCTCTTTTTGATCATGAACCAGCTGGCCGCGTCGCCGGTGTACATCTGAAGGGTGTTCTGGTTGGCGACAATGCGGATGAAGAACAGCACCAGGGCGGGGGCCATCAGGTTGAGGGCGGTGCCGCCGATGGTCTGGTCGGCCTTCAGGTTCACCGACGCGAAGGAGAGCAGCAGAGAGAACAGGGCGCCCAGAATGGCCGCCACCAGCATGGCCAGCAGCATGAAGCCCTGCAGGGCCAGATAGTTGTCGTTCGCCTTGGCGGCATCAAAGACGCCGGCCTGCTGGGTCAGGTTGACAAAGAGCACGCCCGCGAAGGCGCCGAAGATCATAATACCTTCCAGGGCCAGGTTGATGATGCCGCTGCGCTCGGCAAACACGCCGGCCAGGGCCACGATCATCAGGGGGACGGCATAGATCAGGGTCTGCTGAATGAGGAACGTCATGCCTGCTCCCCTCCTTTCTCCGGGGTTCCATCTCCGCCGTCCGGCGGGGCCGTGCTCACCGGGGCGGGTTCCGCCGCCTTCCTGTGCTTCCGGTGGCTGCCGCTGATGGCCAGCTTGATGACCAGGGAGAAGGCGCTCAGATAGACGATGATGGAGATGATCACATCGGTGATATACTCGTTGTAGGCCGTCAGATTGGTGAGCTGGAGACCCACGATGTCCAGCATGGACATAAAGCAGCCGGTAAAGATCACCCCGATGGGGTTGCACACCGCCAGCAGGGCCACGGGGATGCCGTTGAAGCCGGTGGCGGGCAGGCTCTGATAGGTAGACCAGAAGAACTCCGTGTTGCCCGCCAGGTAGTACAGGGAGGCCGCCGCGCCGGACAGGGCGCCGGCAATGGCCATGGACAGCACGATGTTCCGCTTGTCGGAAATGCCGGCGTACCGGGCGGCGTGGCGGTTGGCGCCGCAGGCCTTGAGCTCATAGCCCAGGGTGGTCTTGTTCATGAGGATATACATGAGGATGGCGATGACGATGGCGATGAGGATGCCGCCGTTGACCTGGGAGTTGGGGAAGATCAGATCCAGGCCCATCTTGGAGGTCTCCACGCCGTTGAAGCTGGTCTTGTAGATATAGGCGGTCTTGGTGTTCTCCACGGTGTTCTGGAGGTTCTCAAACAGGCTGCCCCTGTCGAACATCCAGGTCACCAGGTTGGCGGCGATCCAGTTGGTCATGATGCAGGCCAGCACCTCGTTGATGTTGAGGAATGCCTTCACCAGGCCGGGGATGCATCCCCACACCGCGCCGGCCAGACTGCCGCCCACGAAGGCGATCACCCACACCAGGGGCGCGGGCACGGTCTCGGTGGGGATGGACAGGGCCAGGATCAGGGTGGCGGCGGTGCCCATCAGGTACTGCCCCGGCGCGCCGATGTTGAACAGGCCGGTCTTATAGGCCACGGCCACCGACAGTCCGGTGAGGATCAGCGGGGTGGCCCGGAAGAGCATGTTGCCGATGTTGGTGGGATTGAAGCCGAAAGTGAGCTGGCCCGCGGCGTCGCGGCCGGTGCTGAACAGGCCGCCGAACACCAGACGAACGCCCTCCCACATGGTGCCCAGGCCCATGGACGGGTTGAGCAGGCCCACCAGCACCACAATCAGCGCGCCCACGGCCATGCCGATGACAATGGAGATCAGCGAGGCCAGAACCGACTTGGTGCCGTCCTTGCCCCAGAGAATGGATAGCTTCTCCTTCATGCGCCCTCGCCCTCCTTTGTCATGCGCTTTGCGCCGGCCATGTAGAGGCCCAGCTCCTGTACGGTGGTGGCCTTGGGATCCAGCTCGCCCACGATCTCCCCCTCGTACATGACGAGGATGCGGTCGGACAGGCTCATGACCTCATCCAGCTCCAGGGAGACCAGTAGCACCGCCCTGCCCTTGTCCCGCTCAGCCACCAGCTGGCTGTGGATGTACTCAATGGCGCCCACGTCCAGGCCGCGGGTAGGCTGCACCGCCACGATCAGCGGCTTCTCCCGGTCTACCTCCCGGGCGATGATGGCCTTCTGCTGGTTGCCGCCGGACATGGAGCGGGCGACGGTCACCGGCCCCTGGCCGGAGCGCACGTCGTACTGCTCAATGAGCCGGTCGGCGTACTCCCGCACGGCGGCGGGCTTGATGAAGCCCATGTGCTGGAACCGGGGCTCCCGGAACCGCTGGAGCACCAGGTTCTGCTCCAGCGTGAAGTCCAGCACCAGGCCGTGCTTGTGCCGATCCTCGGGGATGTGGCTCATATTCTCCCCTCGCTGGCGGATGGTGGCGTGGGAGATGTCATGGCCGCAGAGGGTCACGGTGCCGCCGGAGCACTTCTCCAGGCCGGTGAGGCCGTAGACCAGCTCGGTCTGGCCGTTGCCGTCGATGCCGGCGATGCACAGGATCTCCCCGGCGCGGGCCTCGAAGCTCACGTCGTGGACGGCATCCTTCTTGTGGGTGTGGGAGGGCACGCTCAGATGCTCCACCTTCAGCACCGTCTCGCCGGGACGGGCCTCGTCCTTCACTACCTCCAGCTGCACCGGACGGCCCACCATCATGTTGGACAGGGACTGCTTGTCCGTGTCGCAGGTGTTTACCGTACCCACGTACTTGCCCTTGCGGAGCACGGTGACCCGGTCGGCCACCTCCATGATCTCGTTGAGCTTGTGGGAGATGAACAGGATGCTCTTCCCCTCTTTGGCAAACTCCTTCATGGTGGCCATCAGCTCTTCAATCTCCTGGGGGGTGAGAACTGCGGTGGGCTCGTCAAAGATCAGGATCTCGTTGTCCCGGTAGAGCATCTTGAGAATCTCCACCCGCTGCTGCATGCCCACGGTGATGTCCTCCACCTTGGCGTCCAGATCCACCTTGAGGCCGTACTTCTCCGACAGCTCCTCCACCTTTTTCCGGGCCTCCTTCTTCTGAAGGAAGCCGAATTTGGTGGTCTCGGCGCCCAGAATGATGTTGTCCAGCACAGTGAACACGTCAATCAGCTGGAAGTGCTGGTGCACCATGCCGATGCCCAGGGCCGTGGCGTCGTTGGGGTCGTTGATCTTCACAACCTGGCCGTTCTTCCGGATCTCGCCCGCCTCCGGCTGGTACAGGCCGAACAGTACGCTCATCAGGGTGGACTTGCCCGCGCCGTTCTCCCCCAGAAGGGCGTGGATCTCCCCCCGCCGGAGCTGAAGTGTGATGTCATCGTTGGCGATGATACCGGGGAACTCTTTGGTAATGTGGAGCATCTCAATGATGTTTTCCGCTTCCATAGTCCTCATCCCGCCTCCTCCGTAAAGATAATACTATTATATAATACCACTGGAAGAATTACAAGAAATTTGTCCCAATCCGCCCGCAGGCAGAAACAGGGGGAGCGCGTCAGCGCTCCCCCTGTGCAAGGGACATGCGGATGGTTTTAGATGACGGTGAGGTTCAGGTTGCTCCAGTCGGTGGTCTCCAGGTTGGCGTAGTCGTCGTCCACCACCAAGGTGCCGTCCACCATCTGCTGGTACAGGGCCTCGTACTCCTCCACAGTGAAGGTCTCGAAGCGCCAGGCGTCGTCGCTGGTGGGCAGCTCCACGGCGTTGTCATTCACGCCCAGGGAGGTGGCGGTGCCGCCGATCTCGTCCCAGGTGTCGTCATAGACATGGCCCACGGCCCACTGCACCGCGTCGGACAGGCCCTTCATGGCGGAGGTGATGACGGTGTCGGACTCGCCGGACTGGTCCACGTCCACGCCGATGACATAGCCGTCATTGGCGGAGGCGGCGGCGGAGATGGACTGGAACATGGAGCCGCCGCAGGCGAACACGATCTCGGTACCGTTGGCGTACCAGCCGCTGATCATGGTCTGCAGCTCACTGGAGGGCTGGAAGGTGGAGCCGTACTGCCAGGAGTAGTTCATGTCAACGGTGACGTTCTCCTCGGCAGCCGCGGCGTTGGCGCCCTGGACATAGCCATAGCCGAACCGGCAGCAGGCGGGGTTGGTGCCGCCGCCACCGCCGGAGAAGCCCAGCTTGGTGAAGCCGTCCTTCACGGCGGCGTAGCCGGCCAGGTAACCGGCCTGCTCCTCCTTGAAGGCGATGCCGGCCACGTTGGTCAGAACGTTGCCGCTTTCGTCGCTCAGGGGATAGCCGTCCACAAAGACGAACTTGGTGTCGGGGTTGGCAATGGCGGCGCGGGTCAGGGCAGCCTCCTGCAGGTAACCGGCGCACACCACCACGTCGGCGCCGCCGTTCACGGCGGCCTGCATGGCGTCAAAGCGGTCGTCGTCGGTGGCCTCGTTGCCGTTGGCGGGCTGATAGTACTTGTAGCTCAGGTCGTTGGCGGCGGCGTACAGCTTCACGCCGTCATAGGTGCCCTGGTTGAAGGACTTGTCCTTCAGCTGGCCCACGTCGGTGACGAAAGCCACCTGATAGGTGCCGTCGGCGGAGGTCATGTTGTCGTCGATGGAATCGGGGTCGGTGGCAGCCTCACCGGCGGGCTCCCCCGTATCGGCGGGAGTGGTCTCACCCGCGGGCGCGGTGCTCTCAGGCGCGGGGGAATCGCTGGTGCCCTGAGTGCCGCCGCCGCAGGCGGCCAGACCGGCCACCATGCCCAGGCACAGCAGCAGGGCAAGGAGCTTCTTTGTCTGCTTCAATGTAATCTACCTTCCTTTCGCAAAAATAGCACAGTTTGGTTCAGACATGTGATCCGCTCCGCCCTGCGCTTACGGCACTATTATACCTTATCCCCTCTCAAAGGGCAACCATCTTTTACGTAAAATCACAAATTTTTTTACAAAAGTGTTACATGCAAACAAGAGGACTGGCCCCAGGGGCCAGTCCTCAGCCTGTCGAAAAGTCTCGCAGAGTTCGCGCCCGCAGGCGCGAAAAAATGGGAATCTGTTTTCTCCGGCGACATGTGCGTCGGAGAAAACACTTCTCAGGCCGCAAGTGTGGGATTTGTCCGCCTGAAGCGGACAAATCCTGCGCGCGGCGGACTGCATCCTGCTCGAAAAAGTGGCTTGCCACTTTTTCGACAGTCTCAAGAGGACTGGCCCCAGGGGCCAGTCCTCTTGTTATAGATGGATGCTGTTTTCCGGGCCGACGGGCTCAATACCCGCTGGCCTGCTCCCCACGAGCCAGCTTCACGATCCGGGAGGTGCCCAGGCGGTCGGCACCCAGATCCAGGAAGTCCTGGGCATCCTGGAGGGTGGCGATGCCGCCGGCGGCCTTGATCTTTACGCCGGGGCCGATGTGCTGGGCAAAGAGGGCCACGTCCTCCTTGGTGGCGCCGCCGGTGGAGAAGCCAGTGGAGGTCTTGATGTAGTCCGCGCCGGACTCGCTGACCAGCTGGCACATCTTGATCTTCTCCTCCTGGGTGAGCAGGCAGGCCTCCACAATCACCTTGAGGATGCGCCCCTTGCAGGAGGCCTTGATGGTCTTGATCTCCTCCAGCACGTCGTCCCAGCGCTTGTCCTTCACCCAGCCGATGTTGATGACCATGTCGATCTCGTCGGCGCCGTTGCGGATGGCGTCCTCGGTCTCAAAGACCTTGACGGCGGTGGTAGAGTAGCCGTTGGGGAAACCGATGACAGTGCAGATCTTCAGCTCGTTGCCCACGTAGTCCGCCGCCTGCTTCACAAAGGAGGCGGGAATGCACACGGAGGCGCAGCCGTACTTCAGCCCGTCGTCGCAGACCTCCTTGATCTGGGCCCAGGTGGACTCCTGTTTGAGCAGAGTGTGGTCGCAGTGGGCCAGGATGTTCTTCACGTCCATTAGATTACTCCCTTTCTACGCGTCGTGCAGTTATTTTACCTCTACCAGCTCGTAGGAGCGGGTGCCGATGCCGATTTTCTCACAGTGGTCCAGGCACACCCGCCAGTCGGTGTCCGGCATGCTGTTGATGAAGTGGTCGTGCTTGTCGCAGAAGTCCTCCCTGTGCATCTGCTCGTCCAGGTGGGAGCCGGGGATGGGGGACTGTTTCCCGCAGGCGTCGGCGCAGGCCTGGTCCAGGGCCACCGGGTCAAAGGAGGCAAACATGCCCACGTTGGGCACGATGGGCAGGTCGTTCTCCCCGTGACAGTCGCAGTAGGGGG